>NZ_JAXUHN010000066.1:0-38619 GCF_035916875.1 Methylomicrobium sp. Wu6 | reverse complement strand
TTTAAATAAAGTTAGAGCCGTGTCGCTTTGCAGCGGAAAGTCTTAATCCCTTCTTTATAAGGTCTTCAATTTAAATGTTAGCTATTTCATATACGCTGACGAGTTTGAGGGGTCTTAATCCCTTCTTTATAAGGTCTTCAATTTAAATGTAAGGCGTATGCTTGCTAGACAAAAAAAGTCTGAGTCTTAATCCCTTCTTTATAAGGTCTTCAATTTAAATTTCGCTATACGGCAAATTCGGCACGAAACCGGAAGTCTTAATCCCTTCTTTATAAGGTCTTCAATTTAAATAGTCGAGAAACTACCCTCTATGCACACTTAAAAAAGTCTTAATCCCTTCTTTATAAGGTCTTCAATTTAAATCAGTTAGCTGTTTCACATGCGCTGAGGAGTTTGAGTCTTAATCCCTTCTTTATAAGGTCTTCAATTTAAATGTTTGTTTCACATTCAAAATGTCCGTGTTGACAAAGTCTTAATCCCTTCTTTATAAGGTCTTCAATTTAAATGTCCACTCACACCACAACAAATTCAGCAACTTCACGGTCTTAATCCCTTCTTTATAAGGTCTTCAATTTAAATAGGCAATCACTTATGTTGCAGGCACAATGGCGTCTTAATCCCTTCTTTATAAGGTCTTCAATTTAAATGATTATGTCATTTTGACTACCGGAGAAAGTAACGTCTTAATCCCTTCTTTATAAGGTCTTCAATTTAAATCGTCAACTTGAAATAAGATTAGACCAAATCGATGCGTCTTAATCCCTTCTTTATAAGGTCTTCAATTTAAATAATGAAAGAAGAACAACTGGTCAATGAATATGGCTGTCTTAATCCCTTCTTTATAAGGTCTTCAATTTAAATAATCCACGATAAATGGATGCGCCCACAAATCGAGTCTTAATCCCTTCTTTATAAGGTCTTCAATTTAAATCAAACCTATGTATTCTAAAGTGTAAAACTGATTTGGGTCTTAATCCCTTCTTTATAAGGTCTTCAATTTAAATTTAGATTGATTTAAGAAAGCACAATGGCCGATTAGGTCTTAATCCCTTCTTTATAAGGTCTTCAATTTAAATAATCAGAATGAAGAATAATATCAAACGTACCTTACTCGTCTTAATCCCTTCTTTATAAGGTCTTCAATTTAAATAATGAGTACTTTAGAAACTATTGGTAACATTCTAGGTCTTAATCCCTTCTTTATAAGGTCTTCAATTTAAATTATTGGTAACATTCTAGCTGATAATACGAATTGTCTTAATCCCTTCTTTATAAGGTCTTCAATTTAAATAATAATGATTAATTAACTAAGCAAGGAGAACGTGTCTTAATCCCTTCTTTATAAGGTCTTCAATTTAAATCAAGAATTTTTAATCTGAGGTTTAAATTATGAAAAAGGTCTTAATCCCTTCTTTATAAGGTCTTCAATTTAAATAAAGGGGGATTTAGGAGGTTATGTAGAAAGTGAGGTCTTAATCCCTTCTTTATAAGGTCTTCAATTTAAATAGCTCGATAATTTTCTCCTTTTATTTTCAGTGTGTTACAGAAATACCTGCCAATTGTTTTCATATTTTGAAAGTTAACTGTTTTGGCCAAGCCATTTTTGCAGGTGCTGCTGTAAATTTTTCAGTTCGGATTGGCAGCAGAGAGTAATGCTTAACTCCTTAGCGCGGGCCCGGCTGGTCTTGTCCAGCGCCTTAAAACTTACCAGCATTGCCCGGCCTTGCAGCCCGCCCATTAAGTCGCGCAGACTGTCCAGTTTATATAATACGTCCGCGCCCTGTGCAAAATCCCTGTAACTTTTGGTTTTACATTCGATGATGTGCAAGCGGTTGGCTTTGATCAAGCCAATGTCGATTTCGTTTTTGACGATGGCTTTGCCGGCTGGTTGGCGAGTGATGGTGATGTTACAGGCATTATCCTGTATGCCTAGGTTTTTTTTCAGTTTCAGGCATTCGGCATAGGTGTGCATCTCCAACCATCCGCCATTGGCGGTGAAGCGAGCCGGTTCATCGAAAAATGTTAAGGTGTGTCCGTTGATGCGGCATAGGCCTGCTTGCTCGAACAGCTCCAAGAGTTGCCATAGTTGAGGCTTGGATTGCGGTCCCTGGTCGATTTCGACACTCAATCGGGGGTTGTCGGCATTTAAAGCCAAATAGTTCAGGCTACCCAGTTCCGGTGCGTAGCGGTCGATGTCGGCAATGATTTGTTGGGTTAGCTGGCGAATGGGCTCGATGACACCGGTGGAATCCGGAATCTCGACTTTTTCAGCGCCATAGGCCATCAGGTAATCTTTCAGTTTCAGTCGGTCCGCTAATTCTTGCGCAGGTTGCTTGGGCGATAACCAAAGTAACTGGTCTTGTTCGGGATGTATATAGTATATCGGCAACTGGCAACTACGAAAGGCCTCGTAGGCGGCGATGCTCATCAGTTTTGTGCCTCCTGTCGCATTGAGGGCAATGTCGCCATCCGGATATAGCGCGAGTAAATCGAGTATTTTGTCGCTAATGTGCTCCGCATCCCAGGGATTGTCGATCAGACAGCGTTCGACACGGATGCCGCGCGGTTTGAAAATACTTTCCAGAGCCTGGCTGCGATCAATCATTTCCGCACTGACCAGCATGACGACCTTTTGCGGACGCAGGCTGTCGTCGAGGATGGGCGTGATGTTGGGAATCGGCTGGGCGGATACCAGAATCAGGTGGGTGTTGATGGTCATAGGGACTCGGCAAGCTGTTGACTAGGCCTGATAGTGAACAGGCAACTGTTCGGGTAATTGTTTGATGCCAAACGGAGCTGCTTCGTTGATCAACATGGGGATGAAATGTTGTTGCAACCAACTATGGATAGGGTGCCAATTGTTTGACTGGATCGGATCGAAGCCATGAGCCAAGATCGAACCATTGCGCACCTTGAGATGATTAAGCAAGGTGTCTTCCTGGTCGGCAATAAAAGCGGCGGCGGGTCCATTTGATTTAAGTTTGACCAGTTGCCAGGCATCGAACAAGCCGGCTTGTATCTTATCATCGCGATTGGTTTTTAAGGCCATGCTATCCGGCAGTTGTTCCGGTTTGATGTCGCCAGTTTTGATGCCGCAGTGCGTCTCAAGCAGCCATTGCGCGGCCCATTCGATCAAACGATAGACGCGCGCGATGGCGTCGTCGAAGCGGCCTTGAGCGGCGCGGCGTTCGGCGTTGCGATACAAATCGAACAGGCGGGCGGCCTCGCGTTTGCCGGGATTATTATCGTTCAAGCGCAGGGCGAGGCCGATGTAGGCTTTGAACGCGGCCGGCATACTGGGCGCGAAAGGCTGCATGATCGCGAGCGCTTGCGCATGGTTGAAATTGTCCCATTCCGCAAAGGCGCGGCTGAGTTCGCGGAAACGGGTGTATTGGCCGCGCAGGTCGGGATTGCTGGGCGGCTTGAGCAATTTTAAACCGGCTTCGGCTTCGCTGTATGCGTATCGGCTCCAGGCCTGCTTGTAAGGTGCAATTAGACGTTGGAAGCGGATTTGATCGCTGTTGGCACGGGCAGTAAATTGCGATCCGTCCTGTACTTTGACCAGGTCGGCGCGGCTGCCGGTGACCAATTGCAGATCGATGTCCGGGCGTTCCAATGCGGCCATGATCATGCCGGCGCTCATCGATTTGGTGCCGCCGGTAAAGTCGGCAGCGAGTTTGGCGTTCGGAAAACGCCGGCTGATTTGTTCGATGGCTTGGTTGCAATCCAGATATATCTGGTCGAGGTCGTCGGACAGGGTTAAAACGACTTCATATTGCTCGGGAGCCAGGCCGGTTTGGTTGGGGATGCTGGGCAGCGTGGGTTTGTCATCGCTGGAATGGGCTTTGATGCAATTGCCTTTGCCGTCGATTTGACTAACCGAGCCAACTCGGCCAGTGGCGGGGTCTTTGCCGGTACAAATGAAAACGACGAAATCGGGTCGCAAGTCGTTGATCGCGCTGACGATCGGTTGATGACTGCCGCCGACGGTGCAGAAGAGGATTTGGGTCATAAATTTACTTTCTTTGGATACTTTTATTAAGGATGCTAACGTTCCGGCTGGATCAGTGGGGTGAGCCGTTGCTTAATGTGTTGACGGACCTATGATGATGTAAGCAAACACGATGACTTAACCCTGTTGATATATCGACTTAGCTTGTTTTGCCGATTTTCCGTTCGGAACTTCCCACCAATTTTCTGCTTGCCAGCGGCGCTTTATATCCGCTAATGCAGTTTGCTTTTCCTCCCCATCAGGCAAGGCTTGCCATGCTTCAGCGAGTGCTTTACCGCGCAAAGCTTCTTTTTCTGAACTGCGGTTCTGTTGAGCGATTTGCGCGAGTTTTTGATTGACCCATGCCGACTGTGCTGCGATCGCTTGTTGTTGGATTTGCTGGTTGTTCAGCTTTTCCGAGACCAACTCATAAGGAAGCAGTCTTATCCAACCTAATGGTAGTTTCGGTTCGCCGGAAACGGCTAGGCGTCTGGTTTTAGGAAATGGCTTACCCTCTCGGCCCAGCTTAAAGATCTCTATGAATGTTTTTACTTGTTCTTCAGACGCCCAATCGCCTGTCATACCACGCCAACCACTTCCCCAAGACATCTGTAGGTAGGCGGCATGTTGATCCTTTTCCAGCATATTTAAGATTCGCTGGCATTCTTGCTCAGGAGCGGGTTTACCTTGTTCTTTATAGAAATCAATTTCGCGCTGTAAACGATACTTTGCATGGTGATTTAGGCGTTGTTTCAAATCATCAAAATTCTTTGGTGCGATACCGGAAACCGTTCCCGGTTGTTGCCACTTATTTACATTACTGAGTAAGAAGCCGTCCCATTGCAAGGTAACCATTCCTAGGGCATTGGCCTGTAAGACTTCAGCAAATATGCCATCCGCCTGTTGCCAGCTATCGAAGCTTTTCTTTTGACTCATGCTGCGCCAGCGTTTTTCGTTAAGCCAGCGAATATCGGCAAGACGTAAATTTGTGTTATCAAAAAAAGTATCTTTGACTTTGAACGAGCGAAAGATGTCTTGTTTGGCGTCTTTGCCGGTCAGTTCGTCCATTAGTTTTTTAGCCGCCCATTGTTTCGATGGAAACTTGCCAAATTTATCTTTTTGCGGCAGCAAATGTGCGAAAGTACTTGACGGCATGGTGCGCAACCACTCCGCAATCAATGCCGTTCGTATCGCTCCTTTAATCGCCGAGCCAGGCAAATACGGGCAGTTCATGGCGCTCTTCAATTGTCCTCGGATTTTTTCCGGGGTTTTAGGGCTACCCACATTACCTAACCATGGCAAGCGATAACCATAATCCTGCCCCGCCGCTTGCACCAAATCGCTGAGCCGCGCTCCGCCGGCCAGCAAAGTATCCAATGCTAAATTACCGGAAGCCACGGCATTGAAACTGGCTTGCTGATCGACGACAAAGGCCATGCCGCTACGGTCAATGAAATCCAGTTCCTTGAACAGTTCCGCACCGGAACCTGATTGAGTCGGGGTTAAAATTTCCAACCCTAATTTAACCGTCTGATTGATGCCTTTCATCTTCACTCCTATCCCGCTTTAACGAAAAAGCCACGACCATCCCGATAGACCTTCTGCGGCAGTTTATCGACCGAAACATCGACCATGCGGCCTTGTAATGGCTTGGGAAATACGCTGCCTTCAGCAAACATACGTAAGCGCTGCTTGCGGAAGCCGCTGCCGCCAACCCAACCGCCGCGTGAAACCAATTTGTAAGCTGAATCTTCCAGCCAGCCGGTTTGACAATCGCTGGGGGCGGGATTAACCAGCGACAAGGCAATGGCCCTTTCATGTTGAGCGAGTTGCAGCCCTTTTATTTCGCCGGGTTGCCATGTAAAGCAACCGTTGCCGTTGCTGCGGTCGGCGCCAATACCGCTATCCGCCAACACATTCAGTATCATTTCAAATTGCTGTTGGCTTGACTTATCGTCGAACACTGCGAGGAAGTACAAACCGCCTTGTTCATCAAACCAAATTCGGCTGAAATTGAAAATTTGACCCTCTGAAGCTTGATTGGCTTGTCTGTCCATCGCCAAACGCGGCCTTTCCTCTTCCAGCCATAGCCGTTTCGGCATTTTGGCGGATTGACCGGCGAGGATGCCTTGGCAAAGTCCATGTTCCAAATCAAGCTGTTCGGCCCAATTCGGATCATTAAGGGAAGCGAGCCATAATTTGCTATCCAACCATTCGATTTTTTTGAGTTTTTTAGCATCTCTCAAGCGTTCGCCCGGCAATTTGACTGCCTGACTACTCAGTACCCGCGGCAAGAAGTAGCAATCTTGGTAGTACGGGAAGGCCGAACTCAATCGAAACGAGGGTTTCCGAGCTTGCTCCGTTATTTGCTCTGGCCAAACCAATGCCCAAGTCGCCAGAATCGCCGCACTCATGGTGTCGGAATGGATAAAACTACTGCTTTCTTCGTAAAAGGCATTGCCGCGACTATCGACATGGAACGGCGCTGTAAATTTAAGCCGATAGCATTGCATATCAGGCTCCGACGGATGCTATTTCAGGCAACAAATTTTTAAACAACTCCTGGTGTTTATTTATAACATCCGCAGCCGCTTCACCCGTTTTGTAATGCTGCATGGTACGTTCTTGAAGCTTTTCAATAGAAAACTCTACCTCTCCATAACCACGTGAACCATGACCGCCCAAGCTATCGTTCTGTACTAACTCCAGTCCTTCCCGAATCAGGTTTAAAAACTGGCTTTCGTCGTCCCCCTCCAGCAAAGTCAGAACCAGTTCAAAATGAAATTCGGCACCAGCAGGAACCCGTTCGAATTGACGTGGATTGGCCGCTGACGTAATACGGTCGATATTGACTTCGGTTTTGACCTCAGTCATCGGCATATCTGTATTGGGGGCATTTTCCAGTTGTTTCTTGCTGGCTGTAGTCAAATGGGCGTCACGGACCATCAACCGGGTTGGTTGCCCGTTATTTTTGTCTGCGGAGACACCAAACAATTTGCCAAGAAGGCTTTCGGAATTCACACCAGCTGATGCTTCCAGTTTGCCCTCTTTTAAACTAAAACCCCCTTCCGTGGGGTTATGTTTCTCATCGCCTCTGGCTCTTTCCAATAGTGAGCGCATTTTGCCGCGCAGCGACGAGCCGGGAATATATGGTTCGTTAGTGAGCGGATTTCTGACCACGACTTTATCCGCTCCACCTATTGCCATACCTATGGAATTACCGCCAATGTGCAAACCGGTCAAAGCTTTGATAGTGCCTTCGATGAAAATTTTGCTGTTGAGTTTTGGGTTGTTTTGTTCGCTCATGATTGCGTCCATTATTTATTTACCGCCGTTGGCTTTGTGGTAAGCGAGAATGGCCTCGAAGAAGTTACAAAACCGCTTGAATGTTTCAGGTTGCTTTACATCTACCGCGTCGATGGCTGCGCCAAGTGCGTCTTCCAACTTTTTGAAAGTATCCTTCCTTTGAGATCGTCCCCTTGCATATGCAAGCTTGGGCTTAAGCAACAACAATTCGCGCAGAGACTTGTCGTTAAAACCGCTTTGCATTTCCAGTTTCTTTACCGTTCCATAGGCATTACGGATTTGGGATGTGCTCACATCCCTAACAATCTCCTTCGCCAAATCCTCGGCGAATTTCACCATTCTCTTCGCTGTATCGTCCCTTTTAATAAAGGATTCTATTTCTTCAGTCATTAGTCTTACTCCTCATTAAAAATTCCGCCCACCGTACTGGCAATTGCAACCATTCCATCACCGGTTGCTTGTTCGCCAGACTTTGCGGGTTTATCAATTGTTGTTGTAGATATTTCAGTTGGGATTGCACTTCGGGGTAACGCTTGGTCATGCGATTCAGGTTATAAACCAGCCGCCAGCGCCATTTGTCCCAATAAATCAGTTCTTGTATATTGCCGGTCTTTTGTCTGGCTTTGATCTCATCCACAGCAATCACGACTTGCCGCAAGCGATCAATGATTGCCTGGCTTTTGGTTTTGTCGACAATATCCATAAGGGTATCGCGCAAATGAATGGCATCGGTAAAACTCTCCCAGCCAATCGCTGTTTCCAGAAAACACAGTGCATCCTTTTGATGAGCTCCTCGATACTCACTTTGCAGAGTTTTTGCCTGTTCCTCGGCTACACCTGCCAACTCCGCAGCACGCGAGATTGGGTATCTGCCGCCCACGGTTGCAATGCCACCGGACAAGGTAAAGCAAGGATTATTGGCGCAGTATTGGCCGAATTCGGTGCGAATTTTTTGCGCCACGATCGGCAATTCATGCCAACTGCCGATGATGAACACGTCATCGCCACCGGCATAAATGATCTGGCTTTGCGGAAATTCTTCGAGAATCCGGTGCAAGTAACCGGCAAAAAACAAATGTAATTGTCTGGAAACCGTAGCCACACGGGACAAGGAGCCCATGTTGGTATTTTCACCTTTCGCGTTTTTGCCGAAGCTCAAGCCGCGAATGAAAATTTCGCCCAGATTGTCCACGTCCATACGCAATACGCCCATGCGACTGATACCTTGGGAATTATCAGCAAAATCTTTGAAATCTCCGTTGCCGTTATCTTTATCCTTTTGCCATTTGCCGACGTAGCGAATGCCTTGCGAATAGCCTTGTTGGTTCGGTTTTAATCCTGTCCAATCGTTTAGGATTTCCAAATGCGATTCCGACAAGTCGGTTAGTTCGCTGAATTCCGGCTCCTGTTCTAAAAAGTACAAGTCGCAATCCGTGCCAACCATCGGCATCCTGAAATAATCTCCTTGGATTTTATTTTTTACGGTTCTTCGATTTTCACCCCAGACCCAAAACAAATAACGAGTATCCGCCAATTCCTGCCCAATGCGTTCAAGGCTCTGGCATTGTTTGCAATTCTGTTTGTCGTTAATATCTGCCTTTGCATCATCCCGACCGCAAATTTTGCAGGCCCCATATTCGTGTTGCCGCTGCTGTGCAAAACAATCGATATCTTCGCTAACTTGGGTTTTAAAGGGTTGTAGACGTTGTTTATGCAAGTCTTCGTTTACCTGCTGCCAGCGCCTACCCATGTTGCCTTCTTTGAAGTCATCGCCGCTTATATCGGCAAAACCCAAGCCTAAAAACACCTCGCCCTGAAACTCATCGAGCAAAGCCTTATTGACCATATCGGCGATGGTTTGTACTTGAGCTTTCAAATGCGCCGGTATCAGCAAATAAAACTTGCCTCCAGATGAATAGATTCTGGCGGTTGGATACAACCTCACCGAGCGAATGATTTGCTCTGAAACGGCGTCGCAAAGTAGCTGGATAAAGAACGAACGGCCTCGCAGACCTTTAGCGGCGCCTTTACTGGTGATTTTGTAAATGAATTTTTGAATCCCTGAAAAATCGCCGCAAACCAGTTGCCATTTGGGTATGACCTTGTCATCAAAACCACTTCTTTCGCTATTCACTTCATGATACAAATACAATCCCTCGCCAATTGCAGCGGTGATCCTCAAATGATCGAACAAGGAAATATCGGGATGAGTGACGTTGGTTGCGGCCGGCACCTGGCTCAAGTACTTTTCCATCAGACTCAGCAGGCTTCTGGTTGTCGATTTCAGTATTTTTTCCTTGGCTACATTCGCTTGGAAACTTTGCAAGCCACCTAACTCAGCAATTAATCGGTTGGCAATTTGTTGATAGTCTGGAACCAAGCTGTTTTGACTCAACCACGCCTTGCCTTTATCGTTGGATCTTTCTTCCATTTTCGACAAACCGGCTTGCTTCGGGTAAATATGGTCGGCAGACAAGGCACTAAAGTTAAGCGGTAAGAAATAGTCATTCTGACGCGCAGATTCACCGATTTGTATCCTGCCTAATAATGATTCGAGTCTGGTTTTTTTATGAATGCCTTGTTCGTAAAATCCACCCTCCTCACGCTCCGCGCTGGCAAAGTGATCGGCGGCCTGGATAATTTTTTCCAAATAAGCTTCGGACCTGCTTGATGGCGCATGATGAAAAGAAGCCAAATTCAACCAATTCTGATCGGCTGTAATTACAGTTTGCTGTTCATCTGGCTGTAACTGCGGCACCTTTTCTGCCAGCAATTCGCAAAACGCCAAGGTATTCAGTACATGAATATGAGTGTGGTAGCCATCTTTGTGTTTTGGACAATAGCTTTGGCGTTTCTCCAGGTCATTTCTATATTTGTCCAATAGTTCGGCACGTTCAAAAAATTTGCCGACATCATGCAACAAACAGCCCAAAACGGTGTGGTCTTGTTGTTTCATCTCAATTTTCCGTTGAATGAATAATTTGAATTTGTTCTTTACTGAGGGCCACCCGATACCTCGTCCTCGGCCTGCTTCCGACCGGCACGATCAAATAAGGCCGCGCGGCCTGATTCAGGGTTTGATTCAGGGCTTTGTTGATACGCGATTTGCGTTGCTCGAAAAAGTTTTTACTCATGCCCTGTCGCAGGTTGACGATCGTGCGGTCGGCGCCGCCCAGTTCGCCATTGATGGCCTTATAGTGATGAAGATACTCGCTGGCGTAGTCGGCATCCGGCGCACCATCGCTGGGACAGGTGGGCTCCGGTTGTCCGACCGTTTGCCTCTCGATTAACCAGAGATAAAACGCCAAATCAGCCGGGATTAGTTTGACCGTCAGGCCTTGAGCGATGATGCGACGGTTGGATAAGTCGATCGTCAGGTTGGCGGGAGCCAAAGTGTGTTGTGCATTTTGCACGGACTCACTGAAGCTGCTTTTACCCTGCAGTAGCGCTTGATCCAAACCATGCCGCAGTCGTACGAAAGCAATGTCGGCAAGAATGACGTCGGCATGCTGGGTATCCAGCGGCTTGCGGCTGTGATCATTGCCGTAAATGACTTGCGAATACGGGGTGGGATAGTAAAACTGCGGGTGCGATTCGTAGTCTGCCGAAACCAGTACATGACTGAGCCTGTCCTGTTGGCGCCCATACAGGGACAAGGCATAGCCCGCATAAAAGCCCATGGTCTTGCGGCCGCCGGCAATCGAGACATGCAGGGCCGTTTCCGGTTCGGCGGTAAAGGTTCGGATCCATTCGGTGATGCCATCGGCCATGGCCTGGTTATCGGACTGACTGCGAATGTCGTTCAGCGGTTCGCCATCGGCTTTTTGCAGAACATGGATAGAGTGTTCGGAAAAAGCCGGCTGAGGCAATCGGTAATCTTTGTAAAAGCGAGTCAACCAGCCGTCGTTGATTAGGGTCAGCCTGGCGCGTTGATAGCCTTCCGCCGTGGTCAGAATATGAATGGCGGTCGGCAACGTATCACCTTGCCGGTGCATGGCATATAAGGTTTCGGTAACGACTTGCGGGGTTAGTCCGGCGACTGCGAGTAAGATTTTGATATTCATCCCTGTATTATCTCCGCGCCGCTGGCTTATCGCATGTCTGACAAGCTTGTCGTGCGGATGGAATAGGCGCCCATGCCCATACTGGTGGCTTTGCCGACATGTGTCCATTGCCCTAACCATAGATAGGGCCAAAAATCCTCCAGGTTGAGTGTATCCAAAACAACACTGCCTACCATGCCACCCATGTTCATTTCCGCTTGTTGCCGGGAGGAATAGCGCGTCCAGTCATACCATTTGAGCTGTTGACTGGCGAATTGCACGGTTCTGGCTCTTGCTGTGAGTCCGGCGAAATCTGTTTCCAGCGGCGTATCGGTGTGAAAATAACTGATCATCGAGATGCGTCTGAGCAGGGTGCTGAAAAGTGCGCCGAAGTTGAAGTCGCTGGTTGACAGGTTTTTTTGGTCCTGCTTGATGCGTAGCGGCGAATGAAAAGTTAGTTCGATTTGCGCCGGCATTAGGGGTGAGGTTGGGGAGATGGCCTGCCGTTGTGGTTGCAGTTCGCCATTTTGATAAATGGTTTGGACGTTTCCTTGGAGATCGACATCGTCGATTCTCAGCAATGCAAAAACTTGGCGATGACCGCCTATTCCGTCCTGTCCCGCGGTTTGTAAAGCATGAACGACGTAGGGAAAGAAGCGTTGACCGTGTCCGAATAGTGTGACGTCTAGCCTGTAAGGCACCTCGTGAGATGCGTTATCCGGAAAGCGCAACACAAAGGGATGCTGCGTTGCCGTATATTTGCGCATTTTTTCAGCGCCGGCTGGCGGCGGCGTTTCAAAAATGTAACTGTAAGCACAAACGTTTTTTAAAAGGCATTGGTTGCAAGGCGTGTTTCTTACCACGCACACAGTCCTTTTGAGCGCATGTCCAAATGCGCCGCGCCAGGCTGAACCGGGATATTCTGGTAAACGAAAACGACCGGATGACTCAAAATAAAAGCGGTACTGTTTGATGGGAATGATGGGATGACTAGTTGGCGTCATGAAAACCTCCTTGTTTATTATTTTCTTTGATTCTAGTCTCCAAAATTATTATTGACAAGCTTGTCGGTGATCTAACTTTGGGTGTTAGAAATTTATTTATGAAAAAATGATCACTACTTTGACACTCGACAAGGCTTTGTTGCATAAATCCGCTCGCACCCATTTTGAGTCAGGACATCCACTGGCACAGACCGCGAATGCCCAAGCCACAAACATCAAAATACCGAACCACTAACTTGGAGCGACTACAGCCAAGCGCTCAAGCGACGAGGCTCTTTGTTGCTCTGGATCGATAAGAAAATGGATTGGTTCGCGCCCGCCAATGGCAAACGCGGTCGATCCGAAACGTTTTCCGATGCAGCCATCCAGTTTTGCCTGATGGTCAAGAACCTATTCGGAATGGCGTTACGGCAAGCTACCGGCATGGTCGCCAGTTTATTGAAGCTGTCCAGCCTTGATGGCCGGCGCCGGATTACACGAGGCTTTGCCGTCGTCAGCAGCATCTGCAGGTGTATATTTCCTATCGCGCCAATCCCAATGGCTTGCATTTGTTGGTCGATAGCACGGGCGTGAAAATGTTGGGCGAAGGCGAATGGAAGACTAAGAAGCATGGGGCCGAGTATCGCCGACAATGGCGCAAGGTTCACTTGGGAAGTGATAGCCTAAAGGTCACAAGTGCCGAAACCCTGGAAATTCGGGCAATTGAAGTGACTTCTAACGGTGTTGGGGATGCCCAGGTAATGCCCGATTTACTCGCTCAGATACCTGCCGATGAAATGATTGCATCCGTCAGTGGAGATGGCGCCTACGATACTAAAGGTGGCCACAAAGCCATTGCGGAGCATGGTGCTGATGCCATCATTCCCGTGCGCAAGAACGGCAAACCCTGAAAAGAAAATACGGCAGGCGCCATAGTCCGAAATAAAACATTGCGCTCCACTCAACGGTTGGTGCGAGCCGTTTGGAAAAAATGGAGCGGTTATCATCGCCGCGGTCTGGTGGAAACAAAAATGCGTTGCTTCAAACGGCTGGGTGAGCGTGTCATGGCTCGTCGCTTTAACAGCCAAGTAGCCGAGCTGCAGATTCGCGCTGCACTTTTAAATCGGTTTTACCCAACTGGGTACAGCGGTGACGATTGCCATACCCTACATCCGCCTCAAATTTGGGGTAAGGGGAAATTTATCTGGCTTTTGATTTATGCAACAAAGCCTTGACATTTATATACGACTACTAAGTAGAATAGTAAACAAATTAGTAATATATGAACACAATGCCTAACTCATGGCTAATCCTGATTGTGAGCCTGCCGACCGCGAATGCCGCCGGGCGCATGCGCGTGTGGCGAGCGCTCAAGGCACTCGGCTGCGGAGTCCTGCGTGACGGCGCTTATCTTTTGCCCAACCGGCCGGGCTTTCGGCAACTTCTGCAGGAACAAATGGACGATGTCAAAGGCGGCGGCGGTAGCGCCCATGTGTTGGTTCTCGACAGTGAAAATGCAGGGCAGCAAACAGCCTTTACCGAGTTGTTCGACCGGTCGCCGGATTATGCGAAGCTGATCCAGACAATTCAAAACGTCGCTGCAAGTGAGCTTAACGCGGAAGATCCTGCCCGGCTTCAGCGTCAGATCACGCGGCTGCGCAAGGAGTTCGATGCCATCGCCAGCCTGGACTATTTTCCGAACGCGGCGCGGGAACAGGCGTTGATGGCTATGGAAGACCTGGAACACGCGGCAAGCGCGGTGTTGTCGCCGGACGAGCCGCATGCCGTGCAGCGCCGCATCCTACGTTTGCAGGTTAAGGATTACCAAAACCGACAATGGGCAACCCGGCAGCGGCCCTGGGTCGACCGCCTCGCCAGCGCCTGGCTGATCCGCCGCTTCATCGACCCCAACGCCAGCTTTTTGTGGCTGGCAACCCCCTCTGATTGCCCCGAACAGGCTCTCGGTTTTGATTTCGACGGGGCCGCGTTCACGCATGTCGGCGCGAAAGTCACCTTCGAAGTATTCCAGTCCAGCTTCGGACTGGCCCAGGATGCCGCGTTAAACCGTCTCGCAGGACTGGTACATTACCTCGATGTCGGCGGGATCCCCGTGCCCGAGGCAGTGGGACTGGGAACGCTGATCAGCGGCATGCGGCAACAGTGGCCCGATGACGATGCCTTGCTCGCCGAAGCCGAAAAAGTGTTCGACGCCTTTTATCAAGCCTTTTCAGGAAACGACTCATGAGCCATCTCAAGTTAACCTCTCAATCAGCGGAAGCGTCGTCTTACACCCCGTCGCCTGTCTCTTTAAGTCAAGCCTTCTGGTATTGGCTAAAGCTCGGCTTCATCAGCTTTGGCGGTCCGGCCGGCCAGATTGCGATCATGCACCAGGACTTGGTCGAGAACAAGCGCTGGATCTCGGAGCGGCGCTATTTGCATGCGCTCAATTACTGCATGCTGTTGCCCGGCCCCGAGGCGCAGCAACTCGCCACCTATATCGGCTGGCTGATGCATCGGACCTGGGGCGGGATCATCGCCGGCGGCTTGTTCATTTTGCCTTCGGTATTCGTCCTGATCGGCCTCAGTTGGATTTATCTCGCTTTCGGGCATGTGCCCGCCGTTGCGGCTGTGCTGTATGGGATCAAACCGGCGGTGACCGCGATCGTCTTGTTCGCGGCTTACCGGATCGGTTCACGGGCGCTGAAAAATGCGCTGCTGTGGACCCTGGCGGCGTTAGCGTTTCTGGCGATTTTTGCTTTTCATGCGCCTTTTCCTTTGATCGTACTGGTGGCGGCGCTTCTTGGCGCGCTGGGTGGAAAATGGGTGCCGCAATATTTTGCGATCGGCGGCGGACACGGTGCCGCCAAGGCCCACTACGGCCCTGCGTTGATTGATGACGATACCCCGACGCCGGCGCATGCCAGATTTCGCTGGACACGGTTATTGATCCTCTTGCTAGTCGGCCTCGTGCTTTGGGCCGGCATTATCGGCGTGTTGTGCGCGCGCTACGGCTGGAACGGGACCTTGACGCAAATGGGCTGGTTTTTCACCAAGGCGGCCCTCTTAACGTTCGGCGGCGCTTATGCGGTGCTGCCTTATGTCTATCAAGGGGCGGTCGAGCATTTACAGTGGCTGACTCCCGAACAAATGATCGACGGCCTGGCGTTGGGTGAAACCACGCCGGGACCGCTGATCATGGTCGTGACCTTCGTCGGCTTTGTCGCCGGCTGGACAAAAGCGCTGTTTGGTCCGGATCAGTTATTTCTCGCGGGAGCCACAGGCGCTTTCATCGTCACCTATTTCACCTTCCTGCCGAGCTTTCTGTTCATTTTGGCCGGCGGCCCCCTGGTCGAATCCACCCACGGCAATCTGAAGTTCACCGCGCCGTTGACCGGCATTACCGCCGCCGTCGTCGGCGTCATTCTGAATCTTGCAGTCTTCTTCGCTTACCACGTGTTCTGGCCGCAAGGCTTCGCCGGCCATTTCGATGGTCTGGCGGTATTGATCAGTGTTTCTGCTCTGTTGGCCCTGTTGCGCTTCAAGGCCGGCGTGATTCCGGTGATCGCCGCCTGTGGCACCCTAGGATTTCTGGTCACTTTAATCAAACCCTGGTTGGCCCAGGTAGGAGTTTTGCTATGAAGACGATGCGTTACTCTCAAGTTTTTGCTTTGTTATGTCTTGCCTTAACCCTCAGGCCAAGCTCAGCTCAGGCAGAATCCAGCCGTGCGGAACTGGATACTGCCAAAATAGAGCAACTGACCGGCATCAAAGGCAAGCTGGATACGGCCGAGCAGGTTTTTAAGGTCAGCACGCCGCGAAGCGATCTCAAGGTCACCGTGGCTGGCGTCAAAATGACCCCGCCCATGGGATTTACTTCGTGGGCGGCTTTTCAACCGGCCGGCAATCAGGTCATGGTGATGGGCGATCTGGTCTTGCTGGAGGATCAGGTCAATCCGGTGCTGAGCACAGCGCTGGATAACGGCATTGAGGTCACCGCTCTACACAATCATTTCCTTTGGGATTCACCTAAAGTCATGTTCATGCATATTGGCAGCCTTGGTGACACGGAAAAAATGGCGGCAGGCGTCGGCAAGATTTTCGAGGAATTAAAGAAAACCAGCGGCAAGGCGCACGCAGCGCACAAGTCCTTTTCGATCACCAAGACTTCACTCGATCCGAAAGTGATTGAAGCGATTATCGGCGCCCCTGTCGAAAAGACCGGCGAAGTCTATAAAGTGACGATCGGCCGTTCGACCAAGATGCATGAGCACGAGGCCGGCAAGGCCATGGGTGTCAATACTTGGGCCGCCTTTGCCGGCAGCGATCAAAAAGCGATTGTGGACGGGGATTTTGCGATGCTGGAAAGCGAAGTGCAAGGCGTGCTGAAGGCCTTGCGCGGCGCGGGCATCTCGATCACCGCGATTCATAACCACATGATCGGCGAATCGCCAAAAATCTTTTTCCTGCATTATTGGGGAACCGGATCCGTCAAGGAATTGGCGCAAGGCATTAAATCCGCCCTTGATACGCAAGCCAAATCCTAAGGAAGCAACATGAAATGGGTTACCCGTGAACGCCCGAAGATTGACCGCATTGCTTGTCCTTGGCTGATCGCCCGGTTTATCGATCCGGAACCCGAGTTTCTCTATGTGCCGGCCGGCGAAGTCCTTCGGGTGGCGGCCGAAACCGGCGCTACGCCCTATGACATTCCGGATGTCGAGTTGGGCCATCACGGCGACCATTGCAGTTTCGATGCCGTCCTCGCGAAATACGCGCTCCACGATCCCGTCCTGGCCCGGCTGGCGGTGATCGTGCGCGCTGCCGACTGCAAGCAGCCGGAGTTGGCGCAGGAGGCGGCCGGGCTAGTGGCGATCTCGCTAGGCCTGTCCCTGAATTTCACCGACGACCATGCGATGCTCAAACAGGGTATGGTCGTCTATGATGCGCTGTATGCCTGGTGCCGTGGCGCGCCTTTAGCGGAGGCAGCGCGCTTCCCGCCGAGTTTGTGATCAGCCAATGGCTTCTGCCCGACGGCATAAACCGGACGGTGCTGCCCCTCCTGATCGGGCGGTCATTACGCGCGTTCGCGGACGGTTATGTAGCGGTACTGCTGCCTGTCTATTTGCTGGCACTGGGCTTTCAAACCTGGGAAGTGGGTGTTTTGGCAACGGCAACCTTGCTGGGTTCTGCCCTGACGACCTTGGCGGTCGGTGCGTGGGGCCACCGCTTCCCTTCTCGCCGTCTGCTGCTCGGCGCGGCGCTGCTGATGACCTTCACCGGCTTCGCCTTCTCTACAGGATCGGCTTTTTGGCCGCTGCTCCTGATCGCTTTCATCGGCACCCTCAATCCGAGTTCCGGCGATGTGAGTCTGTTTCTGCCTTTGGAACACGCCCGTCTGGCGGAGGCGGCTCAAGGCACGACGCGCACCGCGCTGTTCGCCCGTTATAGCCTGCTGGGCGCCTTGTTCGCGGCCGTGGGGGCATTAGCTGTAGCGTTGCCGGATCATCTGGTCCCGCTTTTCGGCGTGAGTCGGATCGAGGCCATCCGGGTGATGTTCATCTTATACGGGCTCGTGGGGTTCTCGGTGTGGCTGCTCTACCTCCGATTGCCCGAGTCCCATGTGGAAGACCCGCAGCCACCGAAACCGCTGGCTGCTTCGCGCGGCGTGGTGCTGAAACTGGCCACGCTCTTCTCGGTCGATGCTTTTGCCGGCGGCTTGGTGGTCAACTCGCTGCTTGCCCTCTGGCTTTTCCAGCGTTTCGGCTTATCGCTGACCACCGCCGGCACGTTTTTCTTCTGGGCCGGCCTGCTGACCGCCACGTCCCAGCTGGTTGCGCCACTGTTGGCCAAACGGATTGGCTTGCTGAACACGATGGTGTTCACGCATATCCCGGCCAATCTGTGTCTGATCGGGGCGGCGTTCGCCCCTGGCCTCGAAACGGCGCTTGGACTGTTGTTGCTACGCGCACTGCTATCGCAGATGGACGTTCCGGCGCGGGGCGCCTTCGTGATGTCCGTCGTGACGCCCGAGGAAAGAACGGCCGCCGCCAGTTTTACCGCCGTGCCCCGCAGCCTCGCCTCGGCGGTCAGCCCGTCGCTGGGCGGGGCGCTGTTCGCCGCCGGCTGCTTGGCTGCGCCGCTGGTGGCTTGCGGGGTATTGAAAATTGCTTATGACTTGGCGTTGTGGAAGGCTTTTCAGCGCTTCAAGTAAAAAGCGCTCATTGCGTTCTTTACCCTCTTTTACGCATGTCCATGATCGGCAACCGGTTTGCGTAAAATCGGCGCGACAAGCGCAATCGCTATAGCCGCGGTTTAAAGAGCAAGCCTTGGAACGGGCGAAACGGGATGGCGTGCCGCAAGTCGCGAAGGATTTAGGCATAGCGCAATCGATGTTGTATGGATGGCAAGCCAAGAGCCGGCAAACGGGCCAATCCTTCGAAGATCAAAAGCTATAACCAGCGGAACTTGCGCGACTTAAACATGAGAATGCACGCCTGGAAGAAGAGGTCGCATTTTTAAAAAAAGCGGCGTACTTCGCGAAGCAACCCCGGTCGACTGCATGGATGCGGGAGGTAGGGCACCGCAGGAGCGGTTGCCGAGAAGTACGCCATGATTCAGCAACATGAACAACAATTTTCAGTGGATTTGATGTGCCGCCTCTTGGCAGTTTCGCGGAGCGGTTATTATCAATGGAAAAACGCCCGCCCTCGAAACGCAGTCAAACACGGGAGGCATTGGCAGCCGAAGTGCAACGGGTTTTTGAGGATGAAAAAGCGCGCGCCGGTTCGCCCAGAATTGCCAAGCGCCTGAACGATGAAGGCCATCGTGCCAGTCGGCATACCGTCGCCAAGATCATGAAAACCCAAGGTTGGCGTGCCAAAGCCCGTAAAAGATACAAAGCCACAACCCATAGCAATCACACCTTACCGGTAGCGCCCAACCTGTTGGCCCAGAACTTTGAAGACGATGATGCCCCGGATCAGAAATGGGTAATGGTTGCCTCCTCCATAACGATTTATTGACCTACTTCGACAAATAAATCATTTCAACTTTTAATGCAGACATAGCTTTTTTTTACCTGTGTTTTATGCCGCCTTCTTATGACATAAATAAATCTTTTACAATATATATATTGCATAAGTATAAATTTCATTGTAAACTTTTACCAAGTGGAGCTTCTTTGTTATTAATCCTACCGGTTGATAACCGATTATCTCTTCATGAACAAAAGAACTCCAGTTCCTTAGCAAATTATCTTGCTAAGGTCTAACCCTACTGGGGCAACATTAGAGACGGCCAGGAGAAAATTATCGATTGGCTTAATTGAGAAGTCGTCGCCAAATCTTCATATACAAATTTTTATCGCAAAATTCGAGGGTTTGCTCAACAAACATTTTAAAAATGTTGAATTAAATAGAAGCTTCAGTTAAAGCTTGCTTTATAGAGAGGCCATAAAAATGATTAAAATAGCTATTTTAATTTGCTGTTTGTCAGTCGGCATTTCGACGATCCGTGATTTCTGGATAAGCCCTTTCGCCCTTTTCGGGAAGAGATGGCAAACGGGATGCTCTCCTTTTTCAAAAATGCGCACAATTTGTCCGCCCCGAAGATCGGCGTGGCTGCTCCTGGTCGCGATCGGTCTTCCCTTGGCAGGTCATGGCGCCGAGGTTCTGAACAGTTCGGTCACCCTACAGCAGGGCCGGTATATGATGCACTCGGAAACCCTTATTCGAGCCCCCGTGTCGAAAGTCCGAGATCTTCTCATGGATTATAAAAATATTCCTCGACTCAACTCGGATATCAAGCAGTTAGATTCCGTTGAATACCTTAATGATGGCGGAATTAGAATGGGGGTTAAATCGGCCTTTTGCATTCTGGCCATCTGCCTGCGCTTCGATTGGATCCAGGATGTCCGGCTTCTGCCCAGTGGAGACATTACCATGACCATTGTGCAAGGAGGGGGCGATTTCCGGCAGGGAAATGGCCTCTGGCGCCTGCTTCCGGATGGCGCTAGCACTCGGTTGATATACGATGTCGATCTGACGCCGAAAAATCGGATTCCGTTGGTATTCGGTTCATTGTTTATAAAACAAAAACTTTCCGAGGAGTCTTTTGAGTTCGCCCAAGGACTGGAAAAGATGGCAAAATCGAATTGCTATTAAGTGGCCAGCAGAAAATCCGTTTGCGTTACCTGGGTAGCGTAACCCATTGATTTATCGAATTACGATTGCAAACGAACTTCTTGCGAAGCACTTAATTCATCTTATTTGGTTTCAGACGATTATAGGGCTATGGGATATGCCGATGCGAAGGGGCATCAGTCGCTGGATGCTCCGAAGCGATCGCGCAAAAATGGCAGATCGAACTCCATACCCATTCCGGGGGCGGGCATGATTTGACCCTGGATGACAACGAATGGGTCGTGACAGAAATCGGCGGCTGCTCAACACCCCCGAGACCGCCTGATTTTGGCGCCAAAGGGATGACGATCCGCAACGCGCTACGCGGCCTCCTGTAATCCCTCCGCGCCCCGATCATTAGCTTAGCTTGGAAAGTTTTTCGAATTCTTCCTTTTGCAGCAAATCCACGCCGACACTGACGATAAAACTGGTTACGCCTTCAATATCCAAAGCCGATTTGACGACCTTGGACTGATGCACCACGATCGTAAAACCGGATGTTGGGTTCGGCGAAGTCGGTACATAAACCACTAGCATTTCACCGACTTGATTGGTCACATAACCCGGCACCCACAGCCCCTCCTTCGGATATTCGAGAAAAACGATGTCTTTCGGCACGCTTTTTTCTTGACTGCCGAACATATTCACCAATTTTTTGCTAACCCGGTAAATCGTTCTGATCATCGGAATCCGCTCGATCAGCCGCTCAACCTGGTGCAATACCCAGAGTTTTTCGAAAACCGTGATTCTAAAACCGATATAGGCAATTGCAACAAAAGAAATGGTGAAAGCCAGAAAAGTAATGAAGATATTGTTTGAATAGCCATAAATATCGATAAAGAAACCCTTCAGAAAGGATTCCAAAAACACCAACACTTGCAGTACGATTACAATCGGTAACAGCGCCAAAATACCGACGATAAAATATTTGATACTTGATTTAATAAAATTGATCATGTTTTCTCCTCAACACATCTTTATTAACAGGCAACTTTGTCAGGCGATTTTTTCTAAATACTGCACAATCAACTGCACGCTGCGGTTGCCCCTGAATTCATTGATATCCAGTTTATAGGCTGCCTGACACGATCTGAGACCGAGCCATTGTTCGGGATGATCAATAAAAAATGCGATCGCATCGATCAACATGCCGCCGGCGTTTTTCAAGACCAGTTTCAAATGTTTCTGACCAACGATACTGGCCTGCACCACATCGAAGACGCCGTGGAAAATCGGCTCCGGAAAGCCCTGCCCCCACGTCGCGGCACTTTGCAAAAGCTCGGCAAATTCGACGGTCATTTCCAGCTCGCCGAGTTCGCCATCCGAAAGGACTTTTTGCTCCAGATCGACTGCATCGAGACGCTTCCGCACCATTTCATCGAACGCCAGCGCAAACGGCGGGTAATCGTGCATGGCAATGCTCATGCCGGCCGCCATCGCATGCCCGCCGAATTTGCTGAGCAAATTCGGATGCGCCGAGGCGATGTCGCTGAGCACATCGCGGATATGAATGCCCGGTATCGACCTTGCCGAACCTTTGATCTGATCCTTGCCCGCCGGCGCGAACGCGATCACCGGCCGGTGCAGACGGTCCTTGATCCTCGATGCCAGAATACCGATCACGCCCTGATGCCAGCTCGCATCGAACAGACAAACGCCGGCGGGCAGGCGGCTTTCATCGAGCGCACGCATCTCATTCAGCAGCGACATCGCCTCATGCTTCATCTGGCCTTCGATTTCCTTGCGGCCGTTATTCAAATCATCCAGTTGCAAAGCCATCTGCCTGGCCTCTTCCGGATTATCGCTGAGCAGACATTGAATCCCCAGCGACATATCGTCCAGACGGCCCGCCGCGTTCAGACGCGGCCCCAGCGCAAACCCCAGATCGGCGGCGTTCAGCGCGGCCGGTTTGCGGCCCGACACCTCGGCCAGCGCATGGATGCCGGGATGCGCCTTGCCCATCCTTATTCTGAGTAAGCCCTGATGCACCAGTGTCCGGTTGATACGGTCGAGTTCGACCACATCCGCGACCGTGCCTAAAGCGACATAATCGAGCAACTGGCCGAGATTCGGATCGGGCAAGCCCTTGGCCTGAAACCAGCCGGTCTCCCGAAGCCGGCTTCTGAGCGCCAGCAGACAATAAAACATCACGCCGACCCCAGCCAGCGCGCCGCTGGGAAATTTGTCACCCGGCAGATTCGGATTCACGATCGCATCGGCGGCCGGCAGTTCATGCCCCGGCAGATGATGGTCGGTGACCAACACCTTGATGCCGGCCTGTTTGGCGACTTTGACGCCGTCGATGCTGGAAATGCCGTTATCGACGGTGATGATCAGATCGGGTTTTTCCCGCTTGACCAATTCGACGATTTCAGGCGTCAGGCCATAGCCGTACTCAAAGCGATTGGGCACGACAAAGCGGACCCGTTTGGCCCCGAACAATCGCAGTCCCTTGATCGCGACGGCGCAACTGGTCGCGCCGTCGGCATCGAAATCGGCCACGATCACAATTTTTTGATCCTGTTCCAGCGCGGTGATCAGATGCGCGACCATTTTTTCGATACCAGACAAAAGCCACGGCGACGGCAGCTTGGCCAACGAACGATCGAGATCATCGGGCGAGACCACGCCCCTTGCCAAAAGAATGCGCTCGAGCAAAGGATGCAGACCATCGATAGGCAGGTGTTTTTGAGCAACGGGGCGCCGGATGATGGTTTTTTTGATGCCTTGATGGTACATGCGATGGAGGGATATAACGATTTTAAGGGTTGATACGGGAAGCCATTATAGCGTTAAAAGATCGTACCGATACCACCGGGTTGCGCATTCCGGCCAAGGCAGCCATGCATCAATAGGGCGAACCGGCGTCTGAAATGAGTTGAAAGTGCACTATTTACCGTGTTTCTCAATCGGCAAATATTTTAAGCAAAAAAAAAGGAGGGCTTTCTAAGCCCTCCTTTTTGAACAACCGGTAAATCCAGGTATTTTTAGAAACCAAAACCAATATAGCCGCCGGCAGTAAGACCATTGGTGTTCACGCCATCAACCGAACCTAGGGCCTGATGCCAGCGGGCATCAGCGCCTACGTAGATGCTTTTCCACAAATTATAATCCGCACCGGCGCCAAACTGCATGCCCGGATTCAATACGGTAATTGCATCGGATGGCGGGCTGATTATAGACAATTCAAATCCGACAGGAATAATCCAAGGTCTAAATTTGTTACCCTTCAGGAATTTGATTTTCGGGGAAGCCGCTAAAGACAACTGATTGACAGTAGCGCTCTGCGTATTGGCGACAGGAAGGTCTACACCTAAACTAGCCAATACCGCAGTCTCTTGAGGAGATAGACCGTTTGCTTTCTTGGTTCCAAGCTCCCGGTAATCGATCAGCAATTCAGCCAAAAGTTCGGTGTTGTCCATCAAGCCGAACAGATCGTCGTTGATGCTGAAATCGAAGCCAGCGCCGAAATACCAAGCGTCATGACCACCGATTGAGCCAACGGTAGCGCCAAAAGGAGCTTCGCTTCCCGAAGGATCCAATGTACCGCCTCTCTTTTGTTCGTAACGCGCATAACCGCCGCGGAAGAAAGCCATGTTGTCTTTGGTTTCGACTTTAACAGGAGCCGATTTGACTTGCTGCATCCATTGATCCAGCTCTTGAACTTTTTCACAGTTGTCGCAACCAGGCTTGTTGACCTCGGCGCGCAAACTGGCCAATTCGTTTTGAACCGCTTGCAATTGCGCTTCCAGGGCATCGGCTTTGTTGCTTGCTGCTTCTGCAATACGCTCCGCCTTTGAAGCAGCCAATGCCTCCGGAGCGGCGATAGCGCCCGCCAAGGTCAAAGCCGCCGCCGCGATCACGCCGGTTGTATGAATTTTCTTGCTCATTTGATTCCCCCTCATGAGGTTGTAATTTTACAAAATTTTGCTTTGAAACAACAAAGCAGATCTTACGAGATTAATCATAGCAATAATATTGACTCATTACAAGCTTTTGTGATATTTTTTTTACATATAAAAAACAATTGGTTATAACACAATGCCAAGCAAAATGTGATGACTGTATGATTTAAACAACAAAGATTGAAATAAATTTTTTACCCCGACAACTTCTTTTTTAGAGCTTATTCCGCTCAAATATTCAGCGAAAAAGTAAGTGCTAATACACTAACGGTCATTGCCGAACCCCGCAATGTTGCTTACAAACAACAATCATCGAAAAAATGCTTCCCTTTCTAAATTTGGCATCTTGCTGAAATCCGGCGTTTTCGGTCCAATCGGCATCCAGTTTTTTCAGCGGTATCATCTACCGCACTACCAAATTCACAAACCGAAAGATCAATATCATGATAAATTAGCCAGCTTTCTGAATGAGAAAAGCGTTATTTTTTGCCCATCTTAAATTCTTTTTTGTCATATTTGAAACTAGCGCGTCGCGCTCGTCGGAAAGCGGATCGACAACATGGATCCCACGTCTAAAGTGGCGACCCATGGACAGAGGTAGGGCAACGCAGAAGCAGTTGCCGAATCCATGACCGCGGAAGGTAGCCTCGTACCCGATCCCTGGAACTTGGATTTTGCCTCCTGTGTCTTGTGAGCAATGCCGGAATGTCGACGCTTATCGCAATCTGACTTAGCGGAATTAAGCATTCCAACATTTTTACCTGACATCCTTATCATCGACACCCCCGGATCACTTCCACTCCCCATTTGTTCATGACCCGATACTCCGACATCACCCTCATCGGCGGCGGCATCATAGGCCTGCTAACAGCAAGAGAACTGCATCAGGCCGGCGTCCGCGTCACCCTGATCGAAAGAAACCGGATCGGCCAGGAATCTTCCTGGGCTGGCGGCGGTATTTTGTTACCTTTATATCCTTGGCGGCAGCCGGATGCGATTTCCCGATTGGTGATCCGCAGCCTCGCATTGTATCCGTCCTTGGCGGAACAGCTTATCAGAGATACGCAACTGGACCCTGAATGGACGCCTTGCGGTTTGCTGATCTCCAAAAACCCTGATATACAAGCCGCAATCCGTTGGTGTAAAGATTATTCGATTCGTTACGAAACGCCCGGACTGGCATTTTTCAATGAATTGAACACGCAACCTGAAAATCCGCTCTGGCTGCCTTATATTGCCCAAGCCCGCAATCCCCGACTGGTCAAATCGCTCAGGCAAGATCTGGGCGACAAAGGCGTCAGGATCATCGAAGAGTGCGAGCTGAAATCGGTTTACACGCATCAACACCGGATTACCGAAATCGATACCGCGCAAGGCAAGTTTCCGGTTGAACAGTTGATCGTCAGCGCCGGCGCCTGGACAGGCCAACTGTTTACGCGTTTATTCCCGATTCCTGCCCCGGACATCGTGCCGGTCAAAGGCCAGATGCTGCTGTTTGACGCGAAACCCGACACGCTTCGGCACATGGTGCTCGATGAGGACCGTTACCTGATTCCGCGCCGCGACGGCAAGATTCTGGCCGGCAGTTCGGTCGAACATGATCAATTCGATAAAACGCCGTCAGCCGAAATACATGACAAGCTGAAGAATTTTGCGTTGGCGTTGATGCCGTCGTTGAAACGATTTCCGATCATCAACCACTGGGCGGGCCTCAGGCCGGGCACCGAGCACGGCGTACCCTATATCGGCCGCCATCCCGAAATTGAGAATTTGTTTATCAACGCCGGGCATTTCAGAAACGGTCTGGCGATGGGACCGGCTTCGGCCGAACTACTCGCCGACCTGATCCTGAACCGCACGCCGCGCGTCGCCCCGGAGCCTTATCAATTTTCCAGCCTGCATTAACTTGACTTTGTACAGCATGAATCTTTACCCTTTATTGCGTCCGTTACTTTTCAAGCTGAATCCCGAAACCGCGCATGGCGTCACGCTGAAACTGCTCGACATAGCTTCCGCCTCGGGCGTCAGCCGCCTGCTTTATCCCGAAATCAAGGCCAAACCGGTCGAGGTGATGGGGTTGACCTTCAAAAATCAGGTCGGGCTCGCGGCCGGCCTCGATAAAAATGGCAATCATATCGCTGCCTTGGCGGCGCTCGGCTTCGGTTTTATCGAAATCGGCACGGTCACGCCGCGTCCGCAGCCGGGCAATCCGCAGCCGCGTTTGTTCAGACTGCCCGAACATCAGGCGATCATCAATCGCATGGGCTTCAACAATCTGGGCGTGGATCATCTGGTCGACCAAGTCCGCCAAGCCGATTACAAGGGCATTCTCGGCATCAACATCGGCAAGAATTTCGATACGCCGATCGAGCAGGCAGTCGATGATTATCTGATCGGATTCCGCAAGGTCTATGCCTCGGCCAGCTATGTCACGATCAATATTTCCTCGCCGAATACAAAGAATCTGCGCCAGTTGCAGCAGGGCGACGAGCTCAAGACCCTGCTGTCGGCGTTGAAGGAAGAACAATTCAAACTGGCCGAGACCCACCTGCGCTACGTGCCGGTCGTCGTCAAAATCGCGCCCGATTTAAGTGATGAACAGATTATGCAGATTTCCAGATTACTGGCCGGCTTCGCGATCGACGGCGTGATCGCGACAAATACCACACTGGACCGGGATAAAATCGCCGGGCACCCGCTGGCAAGCGAAGCGGGCGGATTGAGCGGCGCGCCGGTCAAACACAAATCTACGCATGTCGTGCGCGGACTGTCGGCGGAATTGAATGGCCGCTGCCCGATCATCGCGGCGGGAGGAATTTTAAGCGCGGACGATGCGGAAGAGAAAATCGCGGCCGGGGCTAGTTTGGTGCAGATTTATAGCGGGTTGATTTATCAGGGACCGCGGTTAATTGCGGAGTGTGTGAAGCGGTTGAATGCGGCGCGGTAGGCCAAAAGATCGAACCCAAGGTAGGGAAGAAACGCGTAGCGCATCCACCCTACCTCTTTTGCGGGATTATTCCCCCGCGATCGACATCCGTTCAATCAGTATCGAACCGGTGCGGACATTGCCGCGTAGATCGACATCATTGCCGACCGCAACGATGTGCTTGTACATGTTCTTCAGATTGCCGGCGATCGTGATTTCCTCGACCGGATACTGAATCTTGCCGTTTTCAACCCAGAAGCCGGCCGCACCGCGCGAATAATCCCCGGTGACCATGTTAACGCCCTGCCCCATCAATTCGGTCACGAGCAGACCGGTATCCAACATCTTCAGCATCCCCTGAAAATCCAAAGCGCCCGGGTCGATGATCAGGTTGTGCACGCCGCCGGCGTTGCCTGTGCTCCTCATGCCGAGCTTCCGGGCCGA
Organism: Methylomicrobium sp. Wu6; assembly: GCF_035916875.1. NCBI lineage: Bacteria > Pseudomonadati > Pseudomonadota > Gammaproteobacteria > Methylococcales > Methylococcaceae > Methylomicrobium > Methylomicrobium sp. Wu6. The sequence goes on along the minus strand of NZ_JAXUHN010000066.1, from coordinate 10,841 downwards.
GTAGGTGCTCAGCACATAGCTGCGGACAATGCCATTGCTAACGATGTCATGCGGACGGGTCGCTACGCCTTCGCTGTCGTAGACCGCGCTGCCGAGCGCGCCGATCAGATGCGGCTGTTCGTGGATATGGATGAATTCCGGAAAGATTTGCGTGTCGAGCGAATTCAGCAGAAACGAGGATTTTCGGTACAGCACGCTGCCGCTGATTGCGCCGATAAACGAACCGAGTAGGCCGGACGCGACCTCCGCCGCATACAGCACAGGACACTGCCGTGGACTCAACGAGCGCGCGCCGAGCCGTCTCAACGTGCGTTGCGCGGCTTTTTGGCCGACATGGATGGCCGATTCCAGATCCAAGGGATTCCGCGCGACGCTGTACCAGTAATCGCGCTGCATGTTGCCGCCGCGTTCGGCCAGGACCGAACAGCTCAACGAATGCCGTGTGGTCATCGCGCCATGCAGAAAGCCAAGCGTATTGCCCAACACATGGACGCCCTGATGCGTATTGATGCTGGCCCCTTCCGAATTGCTGATTTCGGGATCGTAGCCGCGCGCGGCATCCTCGCACTCGATCGCAATCGCGATCGCGGCTTCCGCATCGATAGCCCAGGGATGATTCAGTTGGAGATCGGGAAACTCGGTTGCCAACAGATCCCGTTCGGGCAATCCGGCATAGTCATCGGCATTCGTGTAGCGGGCGATGCTACAAGCGGCCGCGACGGTATCTTTGATCGCTTCGGGAGACAGATGCGTGGTACTCGCGGAGCCCTTGCGCTGACCGAAATAGACCGTCACGCCAAGACCCTGATCGCGGTGATGTTCGATCGTTTCGACATCGCCCATCCGGGCCGTCACCGACAGGCCGTTTTCCTGGCTGAGGCCCGCTTCCGCGGTGCTGGCGCCCTGCCTGATCGCCTCGTCCAGCAAGGACTGGACGATCGCCTTCAATTCGTTGAGTTGATCCTGATTTTGCAAAATATGAGACTCTTTGAGATAGTCGTCGGGTTACGCTACGCTTTTATGCCCTTTAGAGTAAACCCGGCCTACGGGATTAAACACTGGTGCCACCGACGGTCAAGCCGTCGATTTTCAAAGTCGGCTGGCCGACGCCGACCGGCACGCTCTGCCCTTCCTTGCCGCAGGTACCGACGCCCGAATCCAGTTCCAGATCGTTGCCGACCATCGATACACGGGTCAATACGTCCGGACCGTTGCCGATCAAGGTGGCGCCTTTGACCGGGCGGGTGATTCGGCCGTTTTCGATCAGATAGGCTTCGCTGGCGGAAAAGACGAACTTGCCGGAAGTAATATCGACCTGGCCGCCGCCGAAGTTTTTCGCGTAAATGCCTTTTTCGACGCTGCGAATGATTTCCTCGGGATTGTGCGGGCCGGACAGCATGTAGGTATTGGTCATTCTCGGCATCGGCGCATGCGCGTACGATTCGCGGCGGCCGTTGCCGGTCGGCTTGACACCCATCAGACGCGCATTCATCTTGTCCTGCATGTAGCCTTTCAGGATGCCTTTTTCGATCAGCACCGTTTGTTCGGTCGGCGTACCTTCATCGTCGATGCTCAACGAGCCGCGGCGGCCCGGCAAGGCCCCGTCGTCGACTACGGTACATAACTCGGAGGCAACCCGCTCGCCGACCCGGCCGCTGAACGCGGAGGTGCCCTTGCGATTGAAATCGCCTTCCAGGCCGTGACCGATCGCTTCATGCAGCAGAATTCCTGGCCAGCCCGGTCCCAATACGACGGTCATATTGCCGGCCGGCGCATCGATTGCTTCGAGGTTTACCAAGGCCTGACGGACCGCTTCCCGTCCGTAACCGAGCGCTCGATCCTGTTCGATGAAATAGCGGTAATCGTTACGCGCCCCTCCACCCATGCTGCCCTGTTCGCGGCGACCGTCCTGCACGACGATGACCGTCACGTTCATCCGTACTAAAGGCCGCACATCGGCGGCCAGCGAGCCGTCCTGACCCGCGACCAGGATATGGTCATGGACGCCGACCAGGCTGACGATCACTTCTTCGATCCTGCTGTCCAGCTTGCGCGTCTCGCTTTCAACCCTCTGCAACAAGTCGATTTTCTGCCGATCTTCAAGCGATTTGACCGGGTCGATCGGCGCGTAGTAAGACGGCCATTTAGCCGGCAGGGTCAACCCCGCGCTTGCATTTTGCCCCTGGCGCACGATCGCCTTCACATTATGCGCCGCCTCCAACAAGACCGGCAGTTCGATTCGATCGCTGTAAGCAAAGCCGGTCTTGTCGCCGGACACAGCGCGCACACCGGCGCCCTGCGCGATATTATGGCTGCCTTCTTTGATGATGCCGCCTTCCATGACCCAGGATTCGGCGCGAGTGGATTGAAAATAAATATCGGCCGCATCCGCCTTGGAAGAAAGCAGGCGGCTCATGATCATATCGATTTCGCTTTCGGTAATACCGGAAGGCCTCAAGATGGCCTGTTTGGCCAGGGTAATTAATGCCATCAAAACGGTTCAGTTGGATTAAAAGAACACACGGTCAATGCCGAGTCATCAGTTTTCACGCAAGTCGTCCTTCAACGTCAAATAGAGTGATCTTAACAATTTATCGACGCCATCAGTCGGTTTATCCGCATCGGCGGCATCGCTGACATCAGCGGCAACGGCTTCTTCGTCATCATGATCGGTCCGCTTCCGGTACTCCGCATCCTTGACCGGAACGGCAGTCACTTTCGTTGCCGAGCCTTCGGCCGTCAGCGCCAGCATATAGCCTTGCTTGGCATAATCGTCACTGAACAAACCGACCGATTTTTCGATGAACGAGCCGTGTTCGGAGGTATAGCTATCCGCATCATAGCTGACATAAAATTTACCCTTGTCGTGCTCGAGGTCGGTCACTTCGATACCGCTTTGGATAAGCGCCCGTTTCAGTGAATTCCAGGCCACGTCGAAGGGCTGTTTGATTGTCAATGCCAACGGCCTCGCGCCGCTGATCGAGACCACCCCATCGCCCAGGCCTTTCTTGGCCTTCGGCTCAGCATCTTCCTGGTCCTCACCCGAGGTTGAGGCAGCATCTTCCTTATCTTTACTGGAGGTTGATGCGGCATCTTCCGGCAACTTTTCCGCTTCGGCCTTTTCAGGCCCTTCCGCATCAGCCGCCGCTTCTTGTTTCTCGACCACCAATGTCGGCGGCTTCTCGAGCGCCGAAGTGTCCCGATAGCGCGAGCCGTCGGACGTGCAGGCCGCCAGCAACGCACACGAAAAAAAATAGCTGAAACGCAGCCGCATGCCCTTACCTAAATGAATCGACGGTGTTGTAAAACAGGAAACGCCGTGCGGACTTTTTCGAGGCGTTCCAGATCAATTTCGGCCGCGACAAAGCCACCGCCGGTTTTATAGCAATCCAGCACCATGCCCCACGGATCGACAATCATGCTGTGCCCGAAGGTCTTGCGGCCGTTCAAATGAAAGCCGCCCTGATTCGGCGCGATAATGTAGCATAGGTTTTCGACCGCGCGGGCGCGCAACAGAAGTTCCCAGTGCGCGGCGCCGGTCTCGGCGGTAAAAGCCGAAGGAATCACCAGAATTTCCATGCCCATCCGCGCCATCTCCCGGAAAAACTCCGGAAAACGCAGGTCATAACACACCGCAACACCCATCCTGCCGAACGGGGTATCGAAAACCAACGGATAACCGCCGGCCTCGATCGAGTCGGACTCTCGATAGACTTCGTTGGTGCCGGGCACACTGACATCGAAAAGGTGCATCTTGTCATAGCGCGCAACCCGTTCGCCGCGTTCGTTATAGATCAAACAGGAGGCTCTGACCTTATTGTCGGCATCGCCGGCGATAGGCATCGTGCCGCCGACGATCCAGACGCCATATTTCGCGGCGGTCTCGGATAAAAAATATTGTATCGGCCCGTGACCGTCGACTTCCTTGATACGGATTTTGTCCAATTCATGTTCGCCCATCAGCGCAAAATTTTCCGGCAGCGCGACCAGCTTCGCGCCGGCTTTTGCCGCTTCCGCGATCAGCTTCTCGGCTTCCAGCAGGTTGGAGCCGACATTGGGACTGGACGCCATCTGTATGGCCGCACATTTACTCATTCATTCCTCTCTCGTTATTTTTTATTTTTCAGCAGCGAAGGAAAGTCGGTGATTCCGCTCCAGGTTTTCTGCAGCAATCCTTCCCTTTCGTGTATTGCGTGAATCTCCGCATTACCCCAACCGCCTTTGACCAGATATTGCGAGCCGAAAAAAAAGCCTTCATGCTCGGTTCCGGTGATCGTTTTATCGATCAATGCCGCGAACTTGCCCATAATTGTACCAGCAATGGGCACCGCATCGGCACTTTTTGGGGCCACGTTCACGATGTGATCGACGGTCCGATTCACAAAATCGGTTTGTCCGCTGATTGAAATTTTGGCCGGCACCGCGTCGACGATCAAATCATCGGTCACCGCCTTGCCGTTTCCAAGATTGAAACGCCCCTTGATACTGTTGAAAGTCAGGCCTTCCTGATACACATCGCTGAAATCCAGTTGCAGACGCTTGAGCCACTGCGCCATCGCGAGAATGCCAAGCACCCGCCCGAAGCCGGGCTCGATGCTCAGGATGCGTCCGCTCTTGAAATCAACATCAGCGAAGCCTTGTAAATCCGCCAGCGCAAACCGGTAAGGCGGCGCCTGCCAATTCAGGCCGAAATCGACCACACCGCTGGTATCGGTCAAATCCTTGCTGATGCCGAGACGGTCAAACAGCTCGCCGCCATTGATCAGTTCCAGACGACCCTTGGCTTGGGTTTGCGAATTACCGCCCGTAATCTTCCAGTCGCCGGTCAGCGTCAATTTCTGATCCTTGCCCTGCAATACGAAGCGGTCGAACAGCAAACCGCCGGGAATGCGTTCGGTATTCATCGCAAAGCGGCCCAAATCGACCTCTTTCCAGAAGGTTTTCTCGCTGGTGACCGAAAGCAACGGGAAATAATCGGATACGCCGTCCCGGCCGCCCTTTTCCATTTTGATGTTCGCCAGCGCGGATACATCGAGCCGGTCCAGCTTCAAGTCGATCCTGTCGAGCCCGCTCAAGTCGGCCGGCAGCTTGACCCGGCCATTAAGAATCGGACTATCGATCCTGCCTTCCCAAAACGTTCCAGCGCGCTGCAAATTCAGATTGAAGGGGCCCAGTTCGGCCTGTTGCCAGAAACCCTGATCGCCATGCACATTGAGCTGCCTGATCTCTACTTTTGCGCCATGCTCCGATGTCTCTGCGCCGGCCATTTTGATCCAGTCCTCCAATTGCAATTTTTCACGATTGATTTCCAGCTTCAAGCCGGGCTCGCTACGCTGTTCTGCCTTGCCAGCGCCCAATAATACATGTCCGGATTCGATAAGCTGTTTGTTTAAATCGATTTTGAGTGCCGCGCTAAAATCGTCGCCATAGCTCAGTTCGACCGGCAAAATATTTTTATCGGTCAAATCGAACGCCAACATCAAGGACCTTCGTTGTTTTGCCGGCTTTGCCAACATATCCGGCAAATCGAGCTGCACGCCGTCCAGATCGGACCGGATCGACAAAATCAGCCTGCCTTCCGGATGCGGCAAGCGTAAGGCCAGTTGATAAGCCGTCTCCCCTTGCGCAAAATCGAGCCATGGCATCCCGAATTGAGCACGCAGATCGCCAATGTCAACACGCCCATCGACATTCAACCGGGTCTGCTGATCGACAGTTTCAAGACTGACCTTGACCGGGTGATTCAGCATATCCGCGCCGAGATTTTCTCCGTACATTCCCTTATCGTCGAATTTGATCCTTCCTCTTACCTGCCGGACCGGCAAATCCGGAGATTTCAGGCGTAACTCGGCATTTTCGAAGTGCGCGGTCACATCGGTTTTGTATTGGCCTCCCTGCCGCATCGGAATTTGCAGATCCAGATCAATTTTGGCATTGCCTTGAGGTGTGGCCACCTGCAATAACGCATCCGCACGCGCGGCCAACGGGGAGTTTTGGACGAATTCGAGCGCCTGGCTGATTTTGCCTTCCAGCTTGCCATTGACCTGCAGATTTGCGGTAGCATTCAGGTGCGGAATATCGACATCCACTTTATTCACCGTCACGCCGTACGACGAGCCTTGTCGCACAGCCGCCTTCAAGCCATCCTGATTAAAAACGACTTCCGCCGACGCGCCGGTCAAATTCGGCCAGTCCGGCAGATAGGCAAGCTCCATGTTTTCGGTATCGAATATGGCTTCGAAAACGCCATTGGTATCGGTAAACGGAAAATCGGCTGGATTACCGTGCAGCAGAAGTCGGCCCTTCGGAACGTTGCCCTGCACAAACGCATGATCAAGCCAGTCCACCACATCGGGCCGCATGATTCTGGCCGGCAAATAGCGGCTGACCGCCTTCATGTCGGCGCAGGAAAACACGCCCTGCAAATCGATGAACGGAAGACTGCCATCCGCGTTCGGAACAGCAAGATGCAGCCGAGTTTGCACATTTAACCCCTGCGACTCCAGCATTAGCAAAGGGCTGTCGACGGACCAGGCATCATCCGTTTGCAGCCATTGCACAATGCCGTGCACACGGTCGAGCGGCAGCGGTTGGCGGAACAGATCCGGCGCTCTGAACACTGCATCGTCACTGGCAATAACGAGCGTTCCCCGCCCGCGATTGCCTTGAATCCGCCCGGATAGATTCTCGAAACCGGGCAGCCTATCCGACGCGGCGATACCGACATGACTGAACCCGCCATTGACCGACAGTGATTGTTGATCGGTATCCGCAAACAACGAAAAATCCCGAAGCTCGCCTTTCAGACCGGTATCTCGTAAAAATTGCCCCGTGACATCGTCAGGCGGCAACAAAAACCGCCCCAGCAACGCAGCTTCCTGTATATCCAGGCGCTCGGCGTACAGTGCGATCTGCCGCATCGCTTTCTCCGCATCGCCCGCGCCTTTGACACTGAATACCGCATCCGGCCAGATTTTGATCTCGCCGCCGTTCTGCGTCGTCAGTCGGAATTCATCGATATCCAGTCGCCAGTGCTTTTCACTCAACTTCAACTGAAACCGGCTTTGCAGTTGTCCGGCCGCGAATGCACCCAGCCCGGGCTGCTTCAATTTCAAATCATGGATTTTGACCTGCCCCGCCACCGCAGTCGCTTGCTCCTGCTGCCAATCGCTCCAGATATTCAGGTCGCCGCGCCCGGACGCCAAGGTGATCGCCAGCGGCAAGTCGAGCGTGACCCATTCGGGTAGATTCAGACTTTTGCCTTCGATATACGCGCGGCCCTGGAGCGATTTTAAATCGAACATATCCCCGGTAAAATCCAGCGACACCCGGAGTGACTTGCCGAATTTCTCCGGTAACCGCATCAGCACGTTGATACGATGATGCTCGTTCTCGTTGATCAGAGCCAAATCGGCCGACTCGAAAGTCAACGGCCTTCCCCGTCTTTGCGCGTCCTGCCAGGTAATGTCGCTGTCGATGACTTCATATTTGCCGGTTTCGAGCAGCCACAGCGGATTGCCTTCACTCGCATTCAATCCGGCGATGCTCAATTTACCGTCGCTATTGCGTTTGACTGTCAGCTTCGCACCCACCAGCGTGACCCAGGACGACGCCAAAAGCTCTCGTTTGAGAACCGCTTGCAGTAAATGAATGCCGAGACGGATTTCTTTCAGTTCGATCGCATTTTGCCTTCTTGCGGTAACCGAAGCGATGTCAATATCGTTCAACACGATCTCTGGACTGAAACCTCGCATGCGCGCACCAAGCTTGCCGATTTTTACCGGCGCGCCGACCATCATACCGACCCGCGCCGCCAACCGGGCCTTATAACCTTCGACACTGGTCAAGACCAGACGCACGCTGGTCATGCCCAACGCGGTAACGATCAGGCTCCAGAAAATCAGGTGCCGGGTGGCTCTGGTAATATGGTGGATCATGAAAAAAGCGGGTTCAGGAAACAGAGTTCAAAGGCTATTGCCGTCAACAAGGGGTAAAAATAGCGGATCGATTTTACTTGGGATTTGGTAAGGCCGGATCACGCCGCTAACCCGGCCGCAACTGCGCATCCCCTTGAAGCCTGGGCCTACAACAAAACCACATCATACTGTTCCTGATTATATTCGGACTCGGCGCGGAACTTGATCTGTACGCCGAGAAACGCTTCGAGTTCCGCAAGCATGTCGGCTTCTTCGTCAAGCAGCATTTCGACAACTTCGTTCGAAGCCAGAACGAGCAATTGCTTGACCTTGTATTGCCTGACTTCGCGAATGATTTCCCGAAAGATTTCGAGGCAGACCGTCTCCGGCGTTTTCAAAACGCCGCGGCCGCCACACGCCTTGCAGGGTTCGCAAAGGATGTGTTCGAGACTTTCCCTCGTCCTCTTGCGGGTCATTTCGACCAAACCGAGCACAGAGACTTCGGAAATCTTGGTTTTCGCGTGATCCTTTTCCAGATGACGTTCGAGCGCCTGCAACACCTGCCGCTTGTGTTCGTCGCCCTGCATGTCGATGAAGTCGATGATGATGATGCCGCCGAGGTTGCGTAGCCTGAGCTGTCGGGAAATCGCCTGCGCCGCTTCGAGATTGGTCTTGAAAATCGTTTCTTCGAGGTTGCGACCGCTGACATAGCCGCCGGTATTCACATCGACGGTGGTCATCGCTTCGGTCTGATCGAACACCAGATGACCGCCGGACTTCAACTTGACCTTGCGGTCCAACGCTTTTTGAATCTCGCTTTCGACATTGTAGATTTCGAACACCGGGCATTCGCCCGTGTAGTGCTCGATCACCGGCACGATTTCGGGCACGAACACCTCTGCGAATTCAACCAGGCGGTGATAGGTCTCGGTCGAATCGACCCGCACCCGGTCGATGCCTTCTTTATACAAATCGCGCAGTGTTCTGACGCTGAGCGGCAAGTCCTTGTGGATGAACTGTTTTGCCTTCGCACCGGCAATTTTCGCCGAAATCGCGCCCCAGAGTTTTAGCAAAAAGGTCATATCGGCGATCAGCACCACTTCCTCGACACATTCGGCGGCGGTCCGGGCAATAAAGCCGCCGCAATGATGCTCCTGGCGAAATGCCTCCAGGCAGGCTTTCAGACGCAGCCTTTCCTCCTCGCACTCGATCCGGTGCGACACGCCGGAATTGTTCGCGTAAGGCATATAGACCTGATAGCGCGACGGAATCGAAATTTCGGTGGTTAACCTCGCACCCTTGCTGCCGATCGGGTCCTTCACCACCTGAACAACGATATGCTGGCCTTCATACAGATAATGCTCGATATTTTCGGAACCTTTTTTTTCAAGCTCCTTGCTGGACAAGTCGGAAAGATGCAAAAACGCGGCCCGAGGCAAGCCGATATCGACGAATGCCGCCTGCATGCCCGGCAGCACTCGGCAGACCTCGCCCTTGTAGATATTGCCGACAAGCCCCCGCTGCCGGGTGCGCTCGATGATCAGTTCCTGCAGGATGCCGTTTTCGATAACCGCAACGCGCGTCTCGGGCGGCGTCACGTTGATTAAGATTTCTTCACTCATGTAATATTTGGATGCCTTGTTGTAAGAGAAGTTCGGCGGTTTCGAACAAGGGCAGACCGACCACGCCGGAAAAACTGCCCTCAATCGCTTGCACGAACACGCTGCCGAGTCCTTGGATTGCATAACATCCGGCTTTGTCGGCCGGCTCGGTGGTCGCCCAGTAGGCCAACATTTCCTGTTCGCTGATCTCTCTGAAAGTCACCTCGGTCACGCTCAGCGCCTCGCCGTGCGTGCGTCCCCGCAGCGAGACCGCGCTCATAACCTGATGAGTTTGGCCGGACAATCGATGCAGCATCGCCAGCGCATCGACCTTGTCCTTCGGCTTGCCCATGATGCGGCCATTCAAGATGACCGCCGTATCCGCCCCCAGCACCGGCAATCCTCTATGCGCCGATAAGCGGTGACAGACTTCCGACTTTTCGGCCGCGATTCTCCGCACATAGTCCACCGGCGCCTCATTGACCTTCGGGGATTCGTTGATGTCGACCGGCCAGACCTCGTAAGCGATGCCGATCTGATCCAAGAGTTCCCTTCGGCGCGGCGAGGCCGATGCAAGAATGATTTGGGCTTTCATCCGCGATGGTAGGGGTGGTGGTTCAGAATGCTCCAGGCACGATAGAGCTGTTCGGCCACGACGATCCGCACCAAAGGGTGAGGAAAGGTCAGATTCGACAAACACCAGGATTCGCGCGCCGTTTTTTTGACTGCATCGGCCAGACCCTCCGGTCCGCCGATCAGCAACGCGACATTCCGGCCGCCTTCGAGCCAGTGTTTTAAAGTCACGGAAAGTTCCGGTGTGGACCAGGGCTTGCCGGCCAAATCGAGCACGACCGGATGACAATTCGTCGGCATCGCCGCCAGCATCCGGTCGCCTTCGTCCTTTACGATCCGGGCAACATCACAGTTCTTGCCGCGGTTGCCCGGCGCAATTTCCTTCAAAATTAATTCGCATTCCCGCGGAAGTCGCTTCGCGTATTCGTCGTAGCCTTGCTGTACCCAAGAGGGCATTCGGTTTCCTATCGAGATCAGATGTATTTGCATCGACGCAGGATACCGACAAGCCGCGCTTGATGCAATGCGCAGCTTGCAATAACAGCAATTCCGGTCGATGGCCCGATTCGGCGTATTATGCCGCACAGATTCGGATGCCTGGATATATTGATCATGATAGGCGCCCCTTACATCAATGCCGTTAAGTTAAGAAGAAAGCTCCCTCTCCTGCTGGAGAGGGTTGGGGTGAGGAGGATCAAAAATAAGGAAAAATACTTTATTTTGATCCCCTCATCCCAGCCTTCTTCCGAAG
>NZ_JAXUHN010000065.1:0-60900 GCF_035916875.1 Methylomicrobium sp. Wu6 | reverse complement strand
TTCGGGAGAAGGCTGGGATGAGGGGATCAAAATAAAGTATTTTTCCTTATTTTTGATCCTCCTCACCCCAACCCTCTCCAGCAGGAGAGGGAGCTTTCTTCTTAACTTAACGGCATTGGTGCTAATCCTACAGCATCTGTACGACAATCTATCCGACGACAAGCAGGAGTTTCAAATTCGAGACCGGCTCAGCTTCATACCCACGGGGTACAAGTGCGGTTTCCCGGCCTGGAAATGCATGATCGCGTACCGGATGCCAAGACGGTGTGGGCTTTTCGGGAACGGCTCAACGAACTGGGGTTGACCGAAGTCCTGTTCGAGCGCTTCAAGGAACAACTGGCGCAGTGGGGTTATGTGGCGACAACGGGGCAGATGATCGCGCGACTTTCGTCGAAGTGCCGCGCCAGCGCAACAGCCGGGACGAGAACGCCAAAGTCAAGGCGGGCGAAATCCCCGCGGGCTGGGACGAGCCGGAACAAGCCCTGCGGCGGCGGCAAAAGGACACCGACGCCCGTTGGACCCAAAAGAACGAGGAAAAACACTACGGCTATAAGAACCCCATCAACGCCGACGAGTCTACCAAGCTGATCCAACACTACCGGGTCATACCCGCCAACGTTCACGACAGCCAAGTATTCGAGGCATTACTGGATACCGAAACCACCGATGCCCAGGGCAGGAAGAGCGCGGTCTACGCAGACAGCGCCTACCGTTCGCAAGAACACGAAGCCCACCTGGAGGAACAACGGATCGATAGCCAATTTCACGAAAAAGGCACCCGTAGCGCAAGGGATAGGTCTGTCCGCGCTAGCCTAAAAGAGGCAATATCCTTTGTTAAAGGCGGTTGCCAGACAACGTCGCGACGAATTCGCCACCATCGGCAGGCGAAATCTGAAGATTTTCGCTGCTTCAGGCCAGGATGCTGAGCCAAACCGGATTTTTAGAGGTTCCCTGAAGTAGAATCAATAAGCAAAATTCCAAGACTTCGCAATTGCTGAATATCAATAAGTGGGCAACGGGAAATTCGTTTGTGTTACTCGGATAGTGCAAGTCGTTGATTTACAGAATGCCTATTGCAAACGAACTTCATGAGAAGCACTTAATCGCTATCATTCAGAACGTGTTGGGGTTGTCATTCACTCCCCGCTTTAATAAGTTAAGCCTTTTGGTGACTATCAATTATTTTAAACCCTTTGGCCAGTATCTCTTTCCCGCAAATAAAGATATGGATTTAGTCGGATAGTTTTCTGCGATTGCGGCTTTGCATGGGCTCGAAAATCCGGTCAGTTTGTCAGTATTTGCCCATATGACAGTATAACGGCATTATTTGCATAAAAACCTATCTTCTATGATAATGCGAATTGGACAGGTTGATAATTTTGCAATAAGTTACAGACGTAAAGACTTTCAGTCGGCTGATGAATATTGTTAATCCTATATGGCGGTGGCGGCAACAGACGATTTACGGCGATTCATCTGGCATTCATCTTGGCGGGAAGATAATCATCTGCAATCGATTGAAAAAAACCATCATCAGGGTGAAAGCAACCGTTAATTTATTGCCACTTTGCATTTTTAGCGGCGCGTTTGCGAGAAAATCCGCCGAATCATAGCAAAAATAGCAAGTGGCATAATTTCTGCTAATATTTTTAAGTACTATTGCTTGAATAAATTATTTGGCTCGAATAAGGAGTATTTATGTTACGAATCGTTGAAAAATGGAATGATGCGGAGTTAGTCTACGACAATTACGGCTATCATTTGCGAGTGTTTTTCGGCAACCAGTTGAGATCGATTATCAATGTGACCGCGGAAGATGACGATGAAGCGATCAAAAGAGCTCGGCGCGCTATTTATCTCTTTCTGTCCTGACGCGGCTTAATGTGTTAGATATTTTCGGCTGATTGTGTGGGCCGAAAGGTTAGTTTTGCGTGACCGACTTAGTGCATTAGGATGCAGGCATGAAAAAAATGCCCCCGCTTTGCGATAATCACAGCAATCAGCGGATTCAACTCTGTCAAGGATTCTCGCCAAACCTTTGCCGATGTACAAAACCGGACTCGCGCTCTTCTCGGTAATTTTCATCTGGTCGGGCATTTACCCGAAAGACTATCCGACCTGGATTCTGGAAACATTTCCCGCCTTCTTCGGCATGATCGTGGTGATCTCGACCCGAAAACGCTTTCCATTAACGCCGCTAGCCTACTGTCTGATTCTCGCGCACAGCATCATTTTGCTGATCGGCGGCCATTACACCTACGCGGAAGTGCCTCTGTTCGATACAATTAAAGAAATTTTCGGCTTTGAACGAAACAATTACGACAAACTCGGCCATTTCATGCAAGGCTTCAATCCTGCGATCGTAAGCCGGGAAATTCTGATTAGAAACGATGTTGTTCGTACCCGAAATTGGCTAAATTTTATGATAGTTTGTTTTTGTCTGGCGCTCAGCGCTGTGTACGAAATGATTGAGTGGTGGGCCGCATTATTTAGCGAAGATGGCGCCGAAGCCTTTCTCGGCACGCAAGGCTACCCGTGGGATACGCAATCCGACATGGCGTTTGCACTGGCAGGGGCAACGCTGGCGCTGATGACATTGAGCCGCGCGCATGACCGGCAACTGACAAATCTGCTTTAGCTGAATTTACCCGCCAAGCGGATATCAAATCTGCTGAAATTTAAACACCTGGCAACGCCATGGCAACAAAATAATTTCCTAAGTGAAACCTGTGAGGCGTTAGCGGAATTGCGGCCACACGCCAAGACACAGCTACCGATGCCGCAAAAAATGTTGAACCATCGGCTCCCCTACAGGATGATATGAACCCGCTAAAAAATATCTGCGTCTATTGCGGCTCCAGTCCAGGACGGCTCGATGCCTATACCGTTGCTGCCCGCGCGCTTGCCGAAGCGCTGGTAAGCCGTAATATTGGCCTCGTTTACGGCGGCGCGAGCATCGGCATCATGGGCGCGGTCGCGGATCATATGCTGCGGCTTGGCGGCAAGGCGGTCGGCGTGATACCCGAAGCCCTGATGCGTAAAGAAGTTGCCCATTATCAACTGAGCGAACTGCATGTCACACAATCCATGCACGAACGTAAGACGTTGATGGCGGAATTATCCGATGGTTTTATCGCACTTCCGGGCGGCCTCGGCACACTTGAGGAACTCTTCGAGATTTGGACCTGGGCTCAACTAGGCTTTCACGGCAAACCTTGCGGTTTACTCAATGTCGAAGGCTATTACGACCCGTTGATCGAATTTTTGGATCATGCGCAAGCGGAACAGTTTATTCGCCGGTCGCATCGTGCGATGCTGATTGTGGAAAGTCAGCCTGAGAGTCTGCTAGACCGTTTTGGCGCTTACGAAACGCCGATTGTAGAAATCTGGGTCGGAAAGGACGAAATATAAAGATCTTCGGACATCAGCCGGTCCGCTCGCTGGATTGAAACGGAAGCGAGGATTTTTTCATGAAAAAACTTCTTCGTACAAGTGTTGTAACGGCCGTTCCAAATCCAGGTCAGGAATCCGGATAGTTTCCTCTGCATTTTCATAACCGTGCAATAGCCATGGGTTATTGAGTGTACGGTTGAAACTGTGATCCGACATTTTGGGGCTGCCGATTAGCTCGCGGGTTTGCAGGCAGTTTCTATTGTACCTGCTCGATGATTTCGATCGTATTGCCATCCGGGTCGCGGCAAAACAGCGCCCTACGTCCCGATATGCTAAGCGAGTAACGGACTTGATTGTATTCCAGTGACTCCAGCACCGGATTCAGCGAAGCAACCGTCAGCGCGATATGCCGGTCGCGGCCGCCGTGTTCCGGGCGTCCTGTGGTAGGGTCGGGATTGTCGAGTTCGAGCAGATGGATTTGCTGGATTCCGGACTCGCCGACTTGCAACCAGGCGCCTGGAAACGGCAACGGGGGGCGTTCGATTTGTTTGAGCCCGAGCACCTTGTTGTAGAATACCAATGATTTTTCGGTATTCGAAACAATGACGCTGGCATGATGTAAGTTTAAAAATTGGATTGGCATGAGAATGGGGAGAATAAAAAGGAAATGTCCAGAATTATACTTTTCCGGTAGGAATTTTAGAACCGGCATATTTTGTGCGTAGGTCAAAAATCGATAATCTGAACTGCTCCCACGCGAGAGCGTGGGGTTTTCGCGGAATAGTTAGGATGATGTTGGGTTGGCAGATATGAGTTCTATAAACCTCGGGCAATATCTTTCTTAATATCCTCAATATTCTCAAGTCCCACCGAAACCCTGACCAGTCCGTCCTTGATTCCGGCCGCGGTGCGGGCTTCGGGCGTCAGGCGGCCGTGCGTGGTGGTTGCGGGATGGGTGATCGTGGTCTTCACGTCGCCGAGATTCGCGGTGATCGAGATCATTTCAGTCGCATCGATCAGTCTCCAGGCGTGATCCTTGCCGCCGGTCAGTTCGAAGCTGACGATGCCACCGAAATGAGTCTGCTGCTTTTTTGCCAGTTCGTGCTGAGGATGAGACGAAAGGCCGGGATGATGGACTTTCGCGACACCGGGTTGCTGCTCCAGCCATTCGGCAAGCGCCAGCGCATTGTCGCAATGCGCCTTCATTCTGACCGCGAGCGATTCGAGTCCGGACAGGAAAGTCCATGCGTTGAACGGGCTCATTGTCGCGCCCCCGGTGCGGAGATAAGGATAGATGGATTTTTCGATGATTTCATGGTTCGCAACGACCGCGCCGCCGATGCAGCGGCCGTGGCCGTCCAGATATTTGGTCGCCGAATGCACGACGATGTCCGCGCCGAGGGTCAACGGTTTTTGCAGGGCAGGGGTGCAGAAACAGTTATCGACGACCAACAGGCAGCCGTGCCGGTGCGCGATGCCGGCAAGTTCGGCGATGTCGGCGATGTCGGTCAACGGGTTGGACGGCGTTTCGAGGAATAAAAAGCGCGTGTTAGGCCGGATCGCCGCCTCCCAGGCGGCGGGATCGGTCAGCTCGATAAAATCGGTCTCGACGCCGAATTTACCGAAATAATTCTGGAACAACAGCACCGTATTGCCGAACACGCCGCGCGAGCAGACCACGTGATCGCCGGTTTTAAGAAGCCCCATACCGACCGCCATGATCGCGGCCATGCCGGAAGCAAACGCGAGGCAGCGTTCGCCTTTTTCCATCAACGCCAGCCGTTCCTGAAATGCGGTAACGGTCGGATTCGTGAAGCGCGAATAGACGTTGCCGGGAAGTTGGCCGGTAAAACGAAGAGAGGCTTCTTCAGCGCTGTTGAAGACATAACTGGAGGTCGGGAAGATCGGGATGCTGTGCTCGCCTTCCTGCGTGCGGTGATGGCCGGCGCGGATGGCTTGGGTTTCGAGAGCGTAGTCGTTCCAGTCGATGTCTTTCATGGGATGTCCGTTATTCACAATTCTGCATTTCAATGATGAAATTTTCGGCATTGCGCTCGCTTTGCGCATGGTCATTACGCAAGCCTTCGATATGGTCGAGATAGGCATCGTCTATATCGCCGGTAATGTATTCCTTGCTGAAGCAGGATGTGTCGAAATGCTTGATGTGGGGATTGCCTTTGCGGACCGCATCGATCAAATCTTGTAGATCTTGATAAATCATTCGGTCCGCGCCGATTGCTTTGCCGACTTCTTCCTCGGACAGATTATGCGCGATTAACTCATGCGCGGCGGGCATGTCGATGCCGTAAACGTTCGGGTAGCGGACCGGCGGCGCGGCGGAAGCGAAGTAAACTTTTTTTGCGCCGGCGTCACGCGCCATCTGGATGATTTGTTCGGAGGTGGTGCCTCTGACCACAGAATCATCGACCAGCAACACGTTTTTACCCTCGAATTCCAGACCGATCGCATTCAATTTCTGCTTGACCGATTTCTGCCGCATTTTTTGGCCGGGCATGATGAAGGTGCGGCCAATGTAGCGGTTCTTGATGAAGCCTTCGCGGAATTTGACGCCGAGCCGGTTGGCCATTTGCAGCGCCGCAGTACGGCTGGTATCAGGAATAGGAATCACGACGTCGATGTCGTGATCGGGCCATTCGCGCTGAATTTTTTCGGCCAGTTTTTCGCCCATCCGTAGACGCGCTTTGTAGACCGAAATGTCGTCGATGATTGAGTCGGGGCGTGCGAAATAAACATATTCGAAGATGCAGGGACAATGATCGACCGTGTCGGAACATTGCCGGGTATGCAGTTCGCCGGATTCTTCGATGAAGACCGCTTCGCCGGGCTCGATATCGCGGATCAGTTCGAAGCCGAGCACATCGAGCGCGACGCTTTCGGAGGCGATCATGAATTCGGAGCCTTTATCGGTTTTGCGTTCGCCGTACACGACCGGCCGTATGCCGTGCGGGTCGCGGAAACCCAATATGCCGAAGCCGGTGATCATGATTACGACTGCATAGGCGCCCCGGCAGCGGCGATGTACGCCGCGTACCGCTGCGAAGACATCGTCGACAGTCAAATTTAGCTTGCCGAGGTTTTGCAGTTCGTGCGCGAACACGTTCAACAGCACTTCCGAATCGGAGTCGGTGTTGATATGACGCTGATCCTCGACGAATAATGCTTTTTTCAGCTCATCGGTGTTGGTCAGGTTACCGTTGTGCGCAAGCGTCAGGCCGAATGGCGAGTTTACATAAAACGGTTGCGCCTCGGCCGAGCTGGTGCAACCGGCGGTCGGATAGCGCACATGCGCGATGCCCATGTTGCCGCGCAGTTTCAACATTTGCGCATTGGTGAACACGTCGCGGGCCAAGCCGGTTTCTTTGCGTAAATGCAGGCGTCCGTTTTCGCAGGTTACGATCCCGGCGGCATCCTGTCCTCGGTGTTGCAGCACCGTGAGCGCGTCGAACAAATCCTGGTTGACGTATTGATGGGAAACGATTGCAGCAATACCACACATGATGATAAATCTTAGCCTTAGAAATTAACGGTAATGGAGATAACCGGAGAGTCCGGACGGAAAATGATGCATGAACCAGGTTGTGCTGATTTGAAAGGGCGGGATCATTCTGGATTCATGCCACCAGTTTTGATTCGGCAACGGCGTCAGGCCGGCGATGATCACGCCGAGATTGACCAGAATCAGCCCGCGCAGAAAGCCGACCGGAAAGCCCGCGATATGGCTGGCGAGCGAAATGCGGCTTTTCTTTTTTTCGTAAGCTATCAAAAAACACACTAAACCGCTTATCATCAGTGTGATCAAAAACATGATCACAAAGGCGGCGGCGATTTGGGCGTTCGGGTCGGCGATCGACGAAGCGATCAGCCGGGTAAAGTCGCCGGCAAAAAACCAGCCGATTGCGCTCGCCAACGACCAATTGAACAACGACAGCATTTCCGCCCCGGCGCCGCGCAACAGGCCGATCAATAAGCATATCGCCACTAGACTGGAGATCGCGTAGTCTATCCAGATCATTTGGGTGAAGAGTTGCTGCGCGAATTGGCCCGGCGTCATTATTCGGTAATGATGATCGACTTGATGTTCTGCTGGCTCAGGCGACTCTTGATATCGACCGCGCGTTGTTTACTCAATTCAGGGCCGACTCTCAGTCGGTAAATTGTGCCTTTGTCGGTGGCCTGGGTTTCCAGTGTCGCCGGCAGACCTTGCTTGCGCAGAGCTTCCCATTGCGACACGGCGTTTTCTTTCTTGGCGTAACTGCCGGCCTGTACATACCAGCGTTCGAATCCCGCAGCTGTTTTCGCCGCCGGTGTTTTCGACGTTACGGCCGGTTTAGTCGGAGCCGGCTTGGCTTTACTCGAATCAACCTGAGGTTTGATCGGCGCGGGCGTCGTCTTTACCGACGTTTTTTTTGTTGCAGCGACGGGGGGCGCACTTTTTATTTCAGTAACAGCGGCGGGTGGGGGCGCCTCCAGCACTGGGGCGTCTTCCACGGGTTCGTCTTGCGCGCCGGCGCTGTCGATAGCGCCAGCCTTTTCAAGGCTTTTTTGATCTTCGAGATCTGTCACCGGTTGACCCTCGGCCGCTTGATCGAGATGTTTTTCCAGGGTGGGGTCAACTTCCGCGGGAGGTTCGTAATCGACAGGGGGTTCTTGTAACCCAGGTTCGACGCGTTCAATATCTGCCGCATTGACAGGCGATGCGTTGGGTGTTGGGTTGTCGGTGGACGGATTTCCAGGGCCGGCGGCGTTATCGACGTCGGCCGCATTGGCCGGCAATTTGCTTTCGGGGCCATTCGGCGCGTTGGTCGGCGGTTCCGGAATCGTCATTTCGCTGACCGCCTGACCGCTTGTGTCGACCGGATCGTCGAACAGCATCGGGATAAAAATGGCGGCGAGCGCGGTGACGACAGCCGCTCCGATCAATCGTTGTTTCAGTTCTTGATCCATTTCGTCATTTACCTTTGTCTAGCGCAGAGAGGCAATCGGATACCAAAAAAAATGATCCAAAAACCAGGAGCAGATCGCCTTCTTGCAGCTGATTTTTTGCGGCGGCAAACGCCTCGTTAAAATTTTGAAAGCCAAAATGCGCAGTAGCGATGCCGCATTGTTCGAAAACGGCGCGCATCTGCGCCTCATTGGCCGCTCGGGGATTCGTCAGCGGCGCGAAAAACCAGTCGTAGACGAGAGGGCTCATCAGCTCGAGCACGCTTTTGATATCCTTGTCTTTCATCATCGAAAATAGCGCGCGTACTCGTTTCTGCTGACAATGTTCCCGCAGATATGCGACTAAGGTTTTTACGGCCTCAGGGTTATGCCCCACATCCAGCAAAAGAGGAATTTTACCATCAATTAATTGAAAACGGCCCGCCAGTTTTACATTTTCGAGGCCCTGGCGGATAGCTTCGATATCGACGGGCAGGGTCGCCGATAATTGCTTGACCGCAAGGATCGCCGATGATGCGTTCCGGTATTGGTGTTCGCCTTTCAGAGCCGGCGGCGGCAAGTTCTCCAGCCGCTGGTTTCCGAAACGCCAATTCCAACTGTTTGTGGTTTTTTGATAGCCGAACTCCTTGCCAATGCAAAACAGTCTGGCGTGTTTGTCTTGGGCGCATTGTATCAGCGAGACGGGCGGTTCCGGGTCACCGACGATCGCCGGCGTCGCGGCGCGGAAGATGCCGGCCTTTTCGGCGCCAATCGCTTCGCGGGTCTGGCCGAGCCAATCGACATGATCGATGCCTATGCTGCTGATCAATGCGACATCCGGATCGACGATATTCACCGCATCGAGCCGACCGCCCATGCCGACTTCCAAGATCTGAACATCGACAGCGCTACGCGAGAAGATATCGAGCGCGGCCAGCGTGCTGAATTCAAAATAGCTGAGTGAGATGTTTTGACGAACTGTTTCGATTCGGGCAAATGCTTCGCAAATCAATTCGTCGGCGGCCGGATTGCCGTCGATTTTTATGCGTTCGTTGTAGCGTAAAATATGCGGCGAGGTGTAGGCGCCGACCTTGTAGCCCTGCGTCCGGTAAATCGTTTCGAGATAGGCGACGCAGGAGCCTTTGCCGTTGGTGCCGGCCACGGTAATCGTGACCGGTTTCCGGTAATCGGGAGCGAGCGCATCAAAAACGCGCGCAACGCGCTCCAGGCCCAGGTCGATTGCTAAAGGATGCAGGCTTTCTTGCCAGTTCAGCCACTCTTTTAGCGTATTGAAACGCGGCATCAACGATCCGGCCGTAACCGATTACTCGTCTTGTTCCGTGATTTGGCTTTCTCCGGTTGCGTCATCAACGCTTTCCGGTTCGGGTTCCTGCAGATATTCCAGGCGCGCCAAGGGCTCGATTTTGACCGGTGACAACATGCTCAAGACACTAGCGATTTTATCGCGGATGTCGCGGCGATCGATGATCATGTCGACCGCGCCGTGTTCCTGCAAAAACTCGCTACGCTGAAAGCCTTCCGGCAGTTTTTCGCGCACGGTCTGCTCGATCACGCGGGGACCGGCAAAACCGATCAGCGCGTTCGGTTCGGCCGCGTTGATGTCGCCGAGCATCGCGAGGCTCGCCGATACGCCGCCCATGGTCGGGTCGGTCATGAACGAAATATAGGGAATGCCCGCATCGGACAATTTGGTCAGCGCGGCGCTGGTTTTTGCCATCTGGAACAGCGAATGCAGCGATTCCTGCATTCGGGCGCCGCCACTCGCGGTAAACACGATGAAAGGACAGCCGAGTTCCAGGCTTTTATTGACGCCGCGGATGAAGCGCTCGCCGACGACAGAACCCATCGAACCGCCCATGAAGTTGAAATCGAACGCGGCCGCGACGATGTCGGCACCCTTTAGCTTACCTTTCATCACCACCAACGCATCGCTTTCCTTAGTTTGTTTCTGTGCCTGGATGATGCGGTCCTTGTATTTTTTACTGTCTCGAAATTTCAACGGATCGGTCGGCTTGACGCCTTTGCCGATTTCCTCGCGGCCGTCCTCGTCCAGAAAAATCTCCAGGCGAGTTCTCGCCGAAATGCGCATATGGTGTTCGCACTTCGGGCAGACGTGCAGATTTCTTTCCAGTTCCAGATTGTAAAGAATCGCATTACAGTTCGGGCACTTATTCCATAACCCTTCCGGCACGGTGCCTTTCTTGTTGGAGGACTCCGTTCTGATCGTCGAAGGAACCAGTTTCTGAAACCAACTCATTAGTTATATGCCTCGTAGTTGCGTCGTGACGCGGTTGTCTTCTAATTATCCATCGCCTGGCGCATCGCGGCCAACATCTCGACGATTTCGTTTTTTGCTCGTTCGGGATTGTCCAGATTCGCCTCGATACGGCTGATCAGTGCGCTGCCGATCACTACGCCGTCGCCCAGGGCCGCAACGATTTTCGCGGTTGCGGCATCCTTCACGCCAAAGCCGATACCGACCGGTAGGATCGCATTTGCGCGGATTTCTTTCAGTTTTTGCGCCACGTCGGCGGCATTCAGATGGCCCGCACCGGTAACGCCTTTGAGCGACACATAATACAGATAGCCTGCGCCGATTTCGCCCATTTTTTTGATCCGCTCGGCGCTGCTGTTCGGCGCCAACAAAAATATCGGGTCTATGCCGCGCGCTTTCAGCAAGGCGCCGCATTCCTCGCCTTCCTCGGGCGGCAGATCGACGGTCAATATACCGTCGACTTCGGCGCGCTGAGCCGCATTTGCGAAGTCTTCGTAGCCCATCGCTTCAATCGGGTTCAAATAACCCATCAACACCAATGGCGTGGCCGAATCGGTTTTTCTAAACTCGATCGCCATCGCCAACGTGCGCCGGAGGCTCATCTTGTGCGCGAGCGCACGCTCGCTGGCGCGTTGAATCACCGGGCCGTCAGCCATCGGATCGGAAAACGGCACGCCCAGTTCGATGATGTCGGCGCCCGCCTTCACCATTGCGTGCATCATCGGCACCGTGAAATTGGGGTTCGGATCGCCCGCGGTAATGAAGGGGATCAGCGCCTTGCGGCCGTTTTTGGAAAGTTCTTCGAATTTGGCGGCTAATCGGCTCACAGTAAAATTCCCTCGCGTTTGGCCATCGTTTGCATGTCTTTATCGCCGCGGCCGGACAGGTTGACAATGATGGTCTGGTCTTTGTTCATCGTCGGCGCCAGTTTCATCGTATAGGCCATTGCATGGCTCGATTCGAGCGCCGGAATGATGCCTTCCATCCGGGTCAGCGCATAGAAGCCTTCGAGCGCTTCGTTATCGGTGATGCTGACATAATTGGCGCGGCCGGTGTCTTTCAGCCAGGCGTGTTCGGGGCCGACGCCCGGGTAATCGAGTCCTGCCGAAATCGAATGGGTTTCGATGATCTCGCCGTCGTCATCGGCCATCAGATAAGTGCGGTTGCCGTGCAACACGCCGGGTCGCCCCGCCGAGAGGGGGGCCGAATGGCGTCCGGTTTCGATGCCGTCGCCGGCCGCTTCGACACCATACATTTTGACCGTCTCATCATCGATGAAAGGATAGAAAAGGCCGATTGCATTTGAGCCGCCACCGACGCAGGCGACCAGAGCATCGGGTAGGCGACCGGTTGCATCGAGACATTGCTGCTTTGCTTCGCGGCCGATTACGGTCTGAAAGTCGCGGACCATCGCTGGATAGGGATGCGGTCCCGCGACCGTGCCGATGATGTAAAAGGTATTGTCGACATTGGTGACCCAGTCGCGCATCGCTTCGTTTAGCGCGTCTTTCAGCGTTTTCGAGCCGGATTCGACTGCGACGACTTTCGCGCCGAGCAGTTTCATCCGGTACACGTTCAGCGATTGGCGTGCGACATCGACCGCGCCCATATACACGACGCATTCGAGGCCCAGGCGAGCCGCGACGGTGGCGGTCGCGACACCGTGCTGACCGGCGCCGGTTTCGGCGATGATCCGGGTCTTGCCCATGCGCTTGGCCAACAAGGCTTGCCCGATCGTGTTGTTGATCTTGTGCGAGCCGGTGTGGTTCAGGTCTTCGCGTTTCAGATAAACCTGCGCGCCGCCGAGTTCGCGGCTCCAGCGTTCGGCATGATACAAAGGCGAAGGCCGGCCGACATAATGCTGCAGATCGGCATCCAGTTCGGACTGGAAGTCCGGGTCCTGCAAATAGCGATGATAGGCTTCATTGAGCTCTTGAATAGGCCTGATCAGCGTTTCCGCAACGAAGGTCCCGCCATAAGGGCCGAAATGGCCGCGGGCATCGGGCATGTTATATTTGTCTGTCATAATTCGTTCTGTCACCCTTATTAACTTCTGTCAAAAACGCCGCCATTTTGGCCGCATCCTTGATACCTTTGGCCGTTTCCACACCGCTGCTGACATCCAGCGCATAAGGTTTGACCGTCCGTACCGCATCGCCTGCGTTCTCCGCATGCAGTCCGCCCGCCAAAATGATCGGCAAGCCGCACTGCCCGGGAATCATTGTCCAATCGAACAGGCTGCCGGTGCCGCCTTTCGCATCGGGATGCCAGGCATCCAAAAGCAAACCTGCCGCATCGTGATAGCGCCGCGCGAGTTCCGCTATATCGGTTTCAGGTTTTACCCTGACCGCCTTGATATAGCGTTTGTTGTAAATCCGGCACGCTTCGGCCGGTTCATCGCCGTGAAACTGCAAACAATCGATCGGTACTTTCCGCAGAATTTCGCGTATCCTGGCTTCCTGCTCATCGACGAACAGCGCGACGACCGTCGTGAAAGCGGGCAGCGCGGCGGTTATCCGAAGCGCCTGGTCGATATCGATATTCCTGGGGCTTGGCGGATAAAACACCAAACCGATCGCATCGGCGCCGAGCCTGGCCGCTTGCACCGCGTCCACGGTGCGAGTAAAACCGCAAATTTTAACGCGAGTTCGCATAAAGTGATATGGCAATTTAAGAAAAAAACCAAGCCCTATAGGATAACATAAATTGGCGGATTGGCCGGGCTCGATTCTTGGGGAGGTGAGGACGGGCGGATTTTTTCAGTCCGGGCCGAAAATGCTCGGGTTTTTCGGCAGTGTTTGCCGGACTCAAAACGGCTAGCATCGATGACGATTTGCGCAAGAGCGCCATTTGCTTAAATCAACGCTTCCTTTACAATGGACGCTTTGTTGCGTCGGCAAAACGGCCTTGCTAATTACGTGCCGACGAGGATAGCCGGAAAAAAACAGATGAAAAAATTAAAATGCGCGGTGATCGGTACGGGTTATCTCGGCAAGTATCACGCGGAAAAATATGCCTCGCTGCCGGATGCGGAATTGATCGCGGTTGTCGATATCGATCAAACGGCCGCCCGCAACATTGCGGAAAAACACGGCGCACAAGCGTTGACCGATTATCGGGAACTCCTGGGGCAGATCGATGCGGTCAGCGTGGTCGTGCCGACGACGCTGCATCATCGGGTGTCGAAGGATTTTTTGCTTGCCGGGGCGCATGTGTTGGTCGAAAAGCCGATTACCGTCACGCTCGAAGAAGCCGACGAATTGATCGCGATCGCGCATGAAAAAAACCGGATTTTGCAGGTCGGTCATCTGGAACGCTTCAACCCAGCCGTACTCGGGCTCGACAAGGAAGAGAAGCCGCTGTTTATCGAATCGCACAGGCTGGCGCCATTCAATCCGCGCGCGAACGATGTCAGCGTAGTGCTCGATTTAATGATCCATGACATCGACATCATTCTAGCCTTGGTCGATTCGGAAGTCGAACGGATCGACGCGAGCGGTACCGCGGTGCTGACCCAGGGCACCGACATCGCGAACGCCCGTTTGCAGTTCAAGAACGGCTGCGTCGCAAACGTGACCGCGAGCCGGATCAGCATGAAACTGGAGCGCAAGATGCGGCTGTTCCGGCCGTCTTCGTATGTGTCGGTCGATTTCCAGAACCGCGTGCTGACCAAGCACCGCACCGGCGACAAAGAGATGTTTCCCGGCATTCCCGAAATCGTGACCGAAGAGTCGGTATTTGCGACCAGCGATGCCTTGCTCGAAGAAATCAGGCATTTTGTCGCCTGCATCCAAAACGGCGAAAAACCGTTGGTGCCGGGTGAGGCGGGCAGAAGAGCGCTGGCGACTGCGATAAAGATTACGGAACTGTTGAATTAAGATTATGCGTAGGGTGGATAAGCGAAGCGCATCCACCAACGCTGGCCTTTCCGTGGTGGATGCGCTTCGCTTATCCACCCTACTATTTATGAGACATTTAGGCAGATAACATGATACCAATGGTAAATCTGAAGGCGCAGTACGCCGAAATCAAGGATGAGGTCGAGCGCGGCCTGGCCGAAACGATAGCGAACTGCTCGTTCATCCTCGGGCCGAACGTGCAGGCTTTCGAGCAGGAATGCGCCGATTATCTGGGCGTCAAACATGCGATCGGCGTCGCCTCCGGCACCGATGCGCTGCACTTGGCGCTGATCGCGGAAGGCATCGGGCCCGGCGACGAAGTGATCACAACCGCGTTCACGTTCATCGCGACCGCCGAGGCGATCTGCTATGTCGGTGCGAAGCCGGTGTTTGTCGACATCGATCCGCTTACCTTCAACATTTCACCGGATGCGATCGAGCGGGCGATTACCCCTAAAACCCGGGCGGTGATGCCGGTGCATCTGTTCGGGCAGCCGGCAGATATGACGCGGATCGCCGATATCTGTAAACAGCATAATTTGATAGTGATCGAGGACTGCTGCCAGTCGTTCGGCGCCTCGATCGGCGGCAAACAGACCGGCGCGATTGGCGACGCGGGGGCTTACAGCTTTTTTCCAAGCAAAAACCTCGGCGCGTACGGCGACGGCGGCCTGGTCGTAACCAACTCGGACACGGCCGCAGAAACCATCAAGATGCTGCACAATCACGGCTCGAAAGTGCGCTATTATCACGACATCATCGGCTACAACAGCCGTCTCGATGAAATGCAGGCGGTGATTCTGCGCGCGAAGCTGAAACGTATCGATCGATACAATCAGGCTCGCCGCCGCGCCGCGCATCTGTATTCGGAACTGATGGCCGACCTGCCGTTGACCACGCCTTACGAGGACGGCGTCGGAGAGCATGTATACCATCAGTACACCTTGTTATGCGATCGCCGCGACGAGGTGATGAATGCCTTGCAGGAAAAGAAAATCGGTTGCGCGATTTATTATCCGGTGCCGCTGCATCGGCAAAACGTGTTCAAGGAAGAATGCGCCGGCGTCTGTCTGCCGGTGACCGAACAGGTTGCGGCAAAGTGTTTGTCCTTACCAATTTGTTCGGAACTGGATGATGAGACCGTCAGAATGATCGTGGCAGTGATACGCGGCGCATTGCAGGGTTGATTTGTTGGGTGCGTGCGGAGCTTGACCGCACTCAATCGAAGCGGGGTAGGTGGCGTCAAGTGCCAACTGTTCCCCATTGCCGCCAAAGAATTTTGAAGGTCGGCGTCAACAGCATGTCATCAGCCTGCACGCGGGCGTCGATCTCCTCCTGCGTAAACCAGTTGCCGTCGTCAATCTCATCGGCGGCCAAAACAAATGGACCATTATGAGTGACTCGGTAAACCTGGACGAACTCCATGCCGTTTTCAAGTGTCGGCGGAATTTTGAAAAGCAGTATCATCGGATCGCCGCGCTCTATACCGAGTTCTTCGCGCAACTCTCGTAGCGCGCTGGCATCATAATCTTCATGCGCATCGACATGGCCGGCGGCCGAGGTGTCCCAGAGCCCCGGATTCAGATCCTTGCGCATCGAGCGTTTTTGCAGGAACAGGCGGCCGGAATCGTCGAATACCAGGATATGCACCGCTCGGTGCATCATGCCCGAGGCGTGCACGATATGCCGGGCGCAAGTGCCGATTATGTTGTCGTCTTGATCGACGACCGCGAGGATTTCTTGATGGGGGAGCGGCTTCATGATCCTACACCTGCCGGACGTGCGCTTCTGGTAGGCCTTCACGACGGACGCGCGGCGCCATTTTGTTATTTCTGTCAGGCCGATCATGACGGAAAAAGAGTATTAAGGCAACAAAACTGCGTAAAGCCTCCGCCCGCACGACGGGCGGGGCGGAGGGCCGCCGGCCGCCGTTAATCGGCTCTGCCCGCTTCCGTTGCGGAGGGAACTTCGATCAAGCGCCCGCTTTTGCAGTCGTAAATATAGCCGTATACCGGAATGTCGCGCGGCACCAAAGGGTGATTCCTGATGCGGGTAACGTCTTCGAACACGCTTTGTTCCTGGTTCGGGATCGTCAGCCAGTCGATGTAATTGCCTTCGGCGGAGCCCGGACCCTGGCCGCTGTCATGCCAGCCGCTGGCGTCGATCGACGCGGTTTTCAGGCTGCTGTTCAGCAGGCGGCGCATGATGTCGTCGGTAAAGATCTCCATACCGCAATCGGTATGATGCACCACGAACCATTCGCGGGTGCCGAGCAGTTTGTAGGAGATGACCAGCGAGCGGATCGCATCGTCGCTGGCGCGGCCGCCGGCATTGCGGATCACGTGGGCGTCGCCTTCGGACAGGCCTGCATACTTGGCCGGATCGAGGCGGGCGTCCATGCAGGTCAGAATCGCGAAGTGCCGGCCCGGCGGCATCGGCAAATTGCCTTTATCGCCAAAATTGTTGGCATAGTCGCGGTTGGCGGCTAGAACTTCATTCAGTATTTTGCTCATGATTGCCTCTTATCGTTATTATGGGGGATCAAATACCAGTTGATACAAAAAAACCGCTTGGCCTCACCTCTTTCGAGGCGCAGGGCCAAGCGGCTTTAAACTATCTCCGGCACATAATATACTCGAATAAACCCAGGCTTTAAATAGCTATAAGAATTTATAGAATATAAACTTTTTGTTTACGGTTGGTGGCAATGGACAAATTGAACAACATGCAGGTCTTTTGTCGGATTGTCGAGCTTGGTACCTTCGCGGCAGTCGCGCGCGAAATGAACCTGTCCGCGATGATGATCAGCAAATACATGGCGCAACTGGAAGAATCGCTAGGCGTCGCCTTGCTGAACCGGACGACGCGCCAGATTAGCCTGACCGAAGCCGGTGAGATTTACTATCACCGCAGCAAGCAATTGCTCGACGACTTTCTGGAACTGGACGAATCGACCTCGCAACTTGCCAGGAAGGTCCGCGGCGTGCTGAAAATCAGCGCGCCGATCGATTTCGGCGGTTTATTCATGGTGCCGGCGATCGAGGCCTATCAGCGTGAATGCCCCGACGTGAAGATTCTGATGAGTCTGCATAACAGCCGCGTGAATCTGAGCGATGGCAATTTCGATCTGTCGATTCTGGTCACAGATACGCTCGACCTGGGCGTGGTCGCCCGTAAAATCGCCGAAACCCGATTGTGTACATATGCTTCGCCCGGTTATCTTGCACAGTACGGCAGGCCGGAACATATCGAAGAACTGAGCGAACACCGCTGCCTGCATTACATGGATACACCGCACCGGGATTACTGGATTTTCCGTATCGGTAACGAAGAGGTCAAGATCAAAACCAACTGGCATTTCGCCTCGAATAACGGCCGCGCCCTGTGCCAGGCCTCGGCGTTGGGCATGGGCATTACCCAGGCGCCGGAATTCGCGGTCGCGAATTATCTGGCGCAGGGCAAGCTGGTTGAAGTGTTAGAAAAGTTTCGGATTCCGACGCTGGCGATTTATGCGATTTATTTGCAGAGGCGCTTTTTGCCCGCCAAACTGACCACGTTTGTCGATTTTCTTGTCGGATACTTCGCGGAAAACAGTCCATCCGGCGCGATTTGAAAAGCGGGCGAGGCTCTTAAAGTCTCTTTCTCAGGTTTATTTTTTAATCTACAACCAACCCCGACATGGCAAGAAGAAGCCAACACACACTTGCGGAAATCAAGGCGATGGTGCTCCAGGCCGCCGAAGCGCTGGTCGCCGAGGAAGGCAGCAAGGCATTGACGATGCGCAATGTCGCGTTCGAAATCGGCTATACGGTCGGCAGCATTTACATGGTGTTCGAGAACATGAACGATCTGGTGCTGCATGTGAACGCCCGCACCCTCGATGCGCTAAGCGAACGGATCGATAAGCTGCCCTCCCAGCCGCCTGCAGAGGCGATCGAGGCGATCGCGGGTATTTATCTGGATTTTGCCAGCCATCACTTCAATTGCTGGAGCCTGATTTTCGAACATCGCCAGCCGGAAGGCGCGGAACTTCCGGATTGGTACCGCGAAAAGATCGAGTATGCGTTTTCCCGTTTCGAGACGGAGTTCAAGCAACTTGCCGGGGAGAGAACCGAGGTGCAGGCCAAGCAGGCCGCGCGGGCGTTATGGGGGGGTATCCACGGCATCTGCATGCTGTCGCTGACCGGTAAATTCACGGCCGTCGGCGCGGACGGCATGGATGCCAGCGTGCAGCTGCTGGTTAGGCATTTCCTCGCGAGCTGGCGTAATCAGGCCGAGCGGTTGTTGTTTTGATTTGCCGGGCTTTCGGACGGAACCGTGAAAAATCCCTCTCGATGATGACGCGTGTCAGGCATTCTACTATATAATGCGCGGCATTTTACCTCTCAATTTTACAGGAATTGAAACTATGAATCCGTCTGAATGGTTTACCGAACAAGCGCCGGGCGTGGCTTCGGCGTTTTCGTTGAAAATCACCAAAAAGCTGCATGAAGAACAATCGCAATTTCAACATTTGGAAATCTACGAAACCGAGAGTTTCGGCAATTTGATGGTGATCGATGGTTGTACGATGGTGTCGACGCGCGACAACTTTTTTTATCATGAGATGATAAGCCATCCGGCGCTCTATACCCATCCCGATCCGAAAAGGGTCTGGATCATCGGCGGCGGCGATTGCGGCACGTTGAAGGAAGTGTTGAAACATTCGGCGGTCGAAAAGGCGGTGCAGATCGACATTGACGAGCGAGTCACGCGCTTGGCCGAAATTTATTTCCCGGAATTGTGCGAGTCGAACAACGATCCGCGCGCGGATCTGAAGTTTATAGACGGCATTAAATGGGTCAAGGACGCCGCGCCGAATTCGGTCGATATCATCATCATCGATAGCACCGATCCGGCGGGTCCCGCCGAAGGGCTGTTCAGCGAGGCGTTTTACCGCGACTGCTTCAATTGTCTGTCCGAACACGGCATGATCGTGCAGCAAAGCGAATCGGCGCTGTATTATATGAAGCTGATCGGCGAAATGCGCGATGCGATGCAGGCCGCAGGCTTTGCGCATTTGCAGACCTTGTTCTTCCCGCAATGCATTTACCCGTCCGGTTGGTGGAGCGCGACGATCGCCGGCAAAAGCAGCCTGAAGCAATTCCGCGAACAGGATACGGCGAATAAGCCTTTCGATACGACTTTTTATAATGTCGATATACATAAGGCAGCTTTGGCCCAGCCGGAGTTTTTCAAAAAGGCGTTTGGCGGCTGATCGCCGGTTTTTATTGTTTTCGCCGGCGCCTATACTTAAGATATGACAGTATGGGAGCGGCTAAAGCCGCTCTATCCCGTCACAGCGATATTCCTACGGAGTTTACCTATGTTTTTTGATGCAAAGTCAATCGATGAAATTGCCGGCAAGCTGGCCAATACCATCCCGCCGGGTCTGAGTCATTTGAAAGAAGACCTCGAAAAAAACTTTCATGCGGTGCTGCAAGGCGCTTTGAGTAAGCTGGACCTGGTTACCCGCGAAGAATTTGAAGTGCAAAAACTGGTGTTGGCGAAAACCCGCGCCAACCTGGAAGCCTTGGAAAAACGCGTCGCCGCGCTCGAACAGCAAGTGCTGTCCAAGGAAGTGTTGTAATCTCGCAACAGGCACGCTACGATGGCTCTGGCGGTCGTTTACAGCCGAGGACGCACCGGTATCGAAGCGCCGTTGGTCACGGTCGAGGTCGATGTCGCGAACGGTCTCCCCGCGCTGAATATCGTCGGGCTTCCGGAAGCCGCGGTCAAGGAAAGCAAGGATAGGGTGCGCGGCGCGATTCAGAACTCGCGTTTCGAATTTCCGGCTCAGCGCATCACGGTCAATCTGGCACCGGCCGATTTGCCGAAGGAAGGCGGTCGCTTCGATCTGGCGATCGCGCTCGGCATTCTGGCGGCTACCGGTCAAATTCCCGGTGCGAAGCTTGCGGAGATCGAATGCATCGGCGAGCTTTCGCTCGGCGGCGAACTGCGTCCGGTCAACGGCGTGTTGCCGGTTGCAATTCAGGCGCGCAACAGCCAACGCAAGCTGATTTTGCCGAGAGACAACACTGCCGAGGCGGCGTTGGTCAAGGGTATCGAAATCATTCCAGCAATGCATTTGCTCGAGGTTTGCGCGCATCTGGCCGGGCAAAAAGCGATTGCGGCCGAGTATGAGCAAAGCGCTCCCGAGCGAACTTTCGACGATCTCGATTTTGCCGACGTGCACGGCCAGTATCATGTCAAACGCGCCTTCGAAATCGCCGCGGCCGGCGCGCACAATATCTTGATGCTCGGACCGCCGGGTACCGGCAAATCGATGCTGGCCTCGCGTCTGCCGACCATTCTGCCGCTGATGACCGAACAGCAGGCGCAGGAAACCGCGGCGATCGCCTCGGTCAGCGATCAAGGACTCGATGTCGCGAATTGGCGGAGGCCGCCTTATCGCGCGCCGCACCATACCGCATCGGCTGCGGCGTTGGTCGGCGGCGGCAGCAATCCTCGGCCGGGCGAAATCTCGCTCGCGCATAATGGGACTTTATTTCTGGACGAACTGCCCGAATTCGACCGGAAAGTGCTGGAAGTCTTGCGCGAACCACTCGAAACCGGCCACATCACGATCTCGCGCGCGAACCGCCAGGCCGATTTTCCAGCCCGTTTCCAGTTGGTCGCCGCGATGAACCCGTGTCCCTGCGGTTATCTCGGCGATGCGTCGGGGCGCTGCCATTGCACCGTCGAACAGGTGATGCGCTACCGGGCCCGGATTTCGGGGCCGCTGCTCGACCGGATCGACATGCATCTGGAAGTGCCGCGGGTTCCGCATGAAGTGTTGCGCAAAGGCTCGCCGGAAGGGGAGGAAAGCAGCGCGGTCATCCGAGCGCGCGTCGCCGCGGCGCGTAAGCTGGCAGTCGCAAGGAGCGGTAAGGCCAATTCGGCGATGACCGCGAAAGAAGTTAAACAGTTTTGTGTGTTGTCCGAGCCCGGCCATCGTTTGCTGGAGCAGGCGATGGACAAATTCGGCTTGTCGAATCGCGCTTATCATCGGATCTTGAAACTGGCGCGCACGATCGCCGATCTGGCCGCCTCGGATACGATTGAACTCGCCCATTTGAGCGAGGCGATCGGCTATCGGAAGCTGGACCGGCGGTCTTGACGATTCCGCCGGCCCGACATGCGGGTTATTTGATCTTGACCAGTTCCTTGCCGTCGCTGGAGAAATGACAAATGCCTGCCGCAAAATTGTTGCAATGTTCCGATTGTTCGATTTTCGCGCCGTTCGGGCTCAGTTGGATTTTCAGTTCGCAATAATCGGCCTGACCCTCGATATGCTTCTTCATCAGCAATTGGTTTTCACCGGTGCTTTTGGCTTCGCCTGAAACCTCTGCCGAACAGGCCTTGGCGTCTTTTTCATTCGCATTGGCCTCAAAGTCGACATCGGTGCTGACCCTGATTTCATCGTTCAATTTGGTGATTTTCAGGTGATGGACGTGATTGCCATCGCGCAGCAAATAATGATCGGTCGCCGCGAACGCCGAGCCAGAAACCAGCAGGGCTGTTGCCAGAAACAAATGTTTTTTCATAGTGTTATCTCTTTTTGAGTGAGTGGATTCGTAGATTGAGGGCCGGCAGAAACGGCATTTGGCCGGACTTTAGGCTGTCGTGTTTCCAACACGGCAGCGGTTAGCCGATCATTTTACCTCATACTGCGGGTTTGCCCAAAGCCTGCAGCCCCGTGGGTATGGCGTTATCCGGGCTTGTCGCCACAGAGGCCGTGTGGGTTCTACAGCAGGCCGCGGCGGGCTGGGTATCGGTATAAAATTCGACCTGCCCTGTTTCCACATCATACATCGCGCCGACGATGTCGATCTGGCCGGCCTTCGCCATGTCATCCAATAACGGGCTCTGCTTTCTGATTTGTTCGACAGTCAGCTGTACATTGTGTTCGGCGGTCTTCTGCACCAGCACGGACTGTTCAGGCGGATTTTCCGGGCTGAACTCCGCGCGGGCCGTTTTGACCGCCGGCTTGATTTTTTGCAGCAAGCCGGTCAAATGCTCGAGTTCCACATCGGCGCAGGCGCCCTTGATCGCGCCGCACAGGGTGTGGCCGAGCACCACGATCAATTTCGATCCAGCTAGCTTGCAGGCAAACTCCATGCTGCCGAGAATGTCATCATTCACGATATTGCCCGCGACCCGGGCACTGAACACGTCGCCGAGGCCCTGGTCGAAGATCAGCTCGACCGAAGTCCGAGAATCGATACAACTCAGGATGATCGCGATCGGGAATTGGCCCTTGCGGGTATCGTTGACCTGTTCGAGCAGATTGCGATTCGATTTCAGGTTGTTCACGAAACGCTCGTTGCCTTCCTTCAAGATGGTCAGCACCTCGGCCGGCGTCAGCGATTGCTGCGAGTCGTAGGTCTGCGCCCTGGCCGTTTCGAGCGGCGGCAGCACGCCGTAGCCGCGCAGATTTTCGGTCGTCAATTTGATGCCCTTGATTTGCGCTTCCGATCTGAAGTTTTGAATGATTTCAAAGATATCGTAATCGATGAACTTCGACCGGGTCGCATCGATCACGACCTCAGAATCGGCCGGCAACTGTTTCAGGATTCGTTGCACGTTGGCCTTGTTTAAGAACGAAACCTGCTCGGAAAGCCGCAACACGGTCTTATTGCCGATTTGAGCTTCACGCAGATAGAACGAGCCGCGATAATTTTCGATCAGGATCGCAATCAAAGCGAATGCCATGCCGATTGAAATGCCGGTCAACAGGTCGGTCAGGACGAGGCCGAGTACCGTCGCACAAAACGGAATGAAATGATAGCGGCCCGCGAGACACATGTTTTCAAAGACCTGGGGTCTGGCCAGCCGATAACCCGCCAGCAGCAAGATACTGGCCAGGCTCGCCAGCGGCACCAGATTGAACACGGAAGGGATGAAAATGACGGTAAACAACAGCAATAAACCCTTGGTAAGCGCAGCTGCCCGGCTTTTGGCGCCGGATTCGATATTGATCGAGCTGCGGATGATCAATTGCGTCATCGGCAGGCCACCGATAAAACCGGCGCAGATATTGCCGATGCCTTGTACGATCAACTCACGACTGGTCGGAGTGATGCGTTTGTAAGGATCCATCTTATCCACGGCTTCCACCGTCAGCAAGGTTTCAAGGCTTGCGACCAGCGCAATGGTCAAGGCAAACCAATAGATCTTCGGGTCGAACAGCCGAGCAAAATCCGGCAAATAAAGCTGGCTGAGGATATCCGACGGATGCTCGAAGACCGGAATCATCACCAAGTGAGCGCCGCTCAGCGCCCAGGATGGATAAAATTTGCCGAGCAGAAAATTGCTCAGCACGCCGACCAGCAAGGCCACCAATCCGCCTTGCAGCAAGCGCAGCAGCGGATGCCTGTTCTGGACCCAGAATTCCCAGATCAGCAAACTCGCCAGCGAAAGAGAGGAAATCAACACCGCGCCCGGCGCAATGCTGCCGAGCACATGGAATATTTCTGAAAATGAGGAGTATTGGTCACTTTGGATGAAGTTTACATCGCCTTCGAAATCGCGGTCATAGCCGACCGCATGCGGAATTTGTTTCAAAAACAGGATGAGGCCGATGCCGTACATCATGCCGTTGATCACCGAAGACGGGAAGTAATAGGCGATCACCCCGGCTCTCAAGATACCCAGCACTACCTGGATCAGACCGGCCAGCACCACGGCTAGCAAAAAAGCATTGAAGCCCAATTGTTGAATTGCCGCCAAAATGATCACGGTCAGCCCGGCTGCCGTACCGCTGATGCCCAGGACCGAACCGCTGAGTTGCGATACGATCAAGCCGCCGATGATGCCGGTAATCAAACCGGATAAGGGGGGGGCTCCCGATGCCATCGCAATGCCCAGTGAAAGCGGAACGCCAACCAAATAAACGGCGATGCCGGCGGAAATATCGTCTTTTAAATTTTTTGAGAATGATGTAAACATTATTTTTTCCGAGAATCGTTGAGTCGCAAAGGTGCAGTAAAGCCCGCAGGCAAAAAAGTATCGATTCGATATCATTTTGCCTGAGATAATCGATTTGTCAATAAAGACCTAAGTTGAAGTGAATTTTCAAAGTCTACGGTGCTAATAGTTTGTAAAGTTTTCCCAATCTGTTGTCATAGAATTAAGAGTGTCTGTCGTGCATCAGTGCTCTTTCACATGCCGACCTGACCGGTAAAGTTGAGAAAAGCCAGGTAATACGGTTTTATTGCGCATGTGGGAAGGCTTTAACGGCAGCGAGGCGTAAAGAGCGTGTGTACGCAACCGGACATAGTCGGGAAGGAAACCGAGAAACACTGCTACACGGGAATTTCGTGTCGGCGCTTAAGCTGTTGAATTTGAAATCTGGCCGGGATGAGTTCTGGAATTTCCCTTACACGCCCGGTTTGAGTCAGCGCGGCGTGCGTCCGGTTTTAGCGATTGGCCGGCATGCCTTTCAGCAGCCAGCTCAGGAAGTTTTCACGGTTGCGCGAGCAGATCACGACTTTGCCCTTGCCGGAAAATTTGAGCACCATGCCTTCGCCGCTGGTCACACTGTTGACCAGTTGACCGAGCAAACCGGCCCCCTGCTGTGTGGCGACCGAGATTTCGTGACGCAAGCGATTATCCCAAGCGACCACGTGGGCGTTGTCGATGATCATCTCCTTGCCCGGTTCGACATCGAGTACGAAGCTGGAGCCGAAGCCGGAGACGGCCAGTTTGCCGCGGCCGCTCGCTTCGCAAATGAAAAAGCCGCCGGTCTGTCCGAACAGCGCCGAACCGACTCCCTGTGTGCGGACATTCAGATTGACGCCGTATTCGGCGGCGACGAAGGCGCCATCGCTGATCATATAGCTGATCTCCCCGACATCCAGTACTTGAATCGCGCCTGGCAGCGTTGGCGAGAGCAGGCAATCGCCGGCGCCGCGGACCGCTTCGATATGCTGCTGAAAAAACGACTCGTCATTGGCCAGACGCCGCATCAAGGCGCCGCCGAAGCCGCCGGTCATCTTGCCCTTCAGCTCGAGGTTGCTTTCCATCATCACCATCGCGTTCGATTCGCAATAAATCTTTTCGCCGCTGGCCAGGCTGATATGCAAAAAGGGATCGACATCCCCGGTGACGGTGAATTGGGCCATACGCTTGTTACCTTCAGATCGTATTAATGGGGATCATTTTTTCGCGATCGCGTTCCATGCGGCTAGCCAGGTTTGCGGCTGGTAGGTATTCGCTGTCTTGTCCAGCGCGCCGGTCAACACCAGTCGCAGGGTATGATTGATGATGCCGAAAAAATAAGCGAAGCACAATTGCGGCGGCAGATTCCGAAGATCGCCGTTTTTCGTGCCTGTCTGGAAGATTTTAAGGATTTTGACGAACGGTGGTGTTTCGATGAGCGGTTTTTCGTCCGGCAATATCTCGTTGATGTTTAATACCAGCAACAATTGCATCACATTCGGCGCGTCGTCGGTCAGTCTGAACAACAGATCGACGATGCCGCGCAGTTGCTCGGAGGGCTTTTGATTCTTGCGGCGAATATCATCGATCGACACGTTCAAGCTGTCGAAAATGTTCGCATAAAGCGCCGCAGCGATCATTTGCTTGTTTTTAAAGTGATGATAGATGCCGCTGGTGCCCTTGACGCCGGCTGCGTCGGCAATGTCGGTCAGCGAGGTGTTGAAATAGCCTTTTTCGGCGAACAGTTTTAGCGCCGCGAGTAAAATCTCATCCTGCGCGTCGGCTTTGGTTTGTGTATCTTCTTTTTCCTGATCCATTGTTATTCTTTCACAGCCGATTCAATGGGCTGTATCTTGGGTTGATTGTGTCCCGGCACATAAATAACGTCCGGAATTTAAAAATTCAGTGTTCCTTGATGGCGGCGACCGCTGCGCACAAATAATTGATCATCGACCACAAGGTCAATACCGCCGCGATATACAGCAAGACATAGCCGATTGCATTGATCGGAAGACCGAACAAATCCTCGCGGTAGAGCAGCATGCCGATCGCGACCATTTGCGCGGTCGTTTTCCATTTGCCGAGCGTCGAGACTTTGACTTTCGCACGTTGGCCGATTTCGGCCATCCATTCGCGGAGTGAAGCGATCGTGATTTCACGGCCGATAATGATCGCGGCAGGCACCGCCAGGTATGGATTGGCCTGTTGCTGCACGATCAGCACCAGCACGAAAGCGACCATCAATTTATCGGCGACGGGGTCCAGAAACGCGCCGAACGGCGTCTCCTGCTGCATTTTTCTCGCCAGAAAACCGTCCAGCCAGTCGGTGATACCGGCCGCGATAAAAATCGCGGTGCAGGCGATATTCGCATAGGCCCAGGGCAAATAGAACACGACCATCAATAAAGGAATCAGCGCGATGCGCAACAGGGTCAGATTCGTCGGTATGTTGAATTCAATGGTCATCTGCTTGATGAAAGCTGTCGTATATACGTTGCGCCAATTGACGGCTAATGCCGTCTATGCTGGAAAGCGCATCGACACCCGCCTGGGTCACGCCTTGCAGCCCCCCGAATTGTTTTAATAATAACTGCCGCCGTTTAGGGCCCAATCCTTCGATCGATTCCAATACCGAGCGTTTCTTGACCTTGCCCAACCTTTGCCTATGCCCTGTAATCGCAAAACGGTGCGCCTCATCGCGGATATGCTGGATCAGCAGCAGACCGCTGGCGCCCGGATTTAGCGCAAGAGGTTGATTTTGATCGACCAGGATCAGTTTTTCCATTCCGGGCTTTCTGTCCGGACCTTTCGAAACGCCGACTATCATAACATTGTTTATGTCCAATTCCGCCAATGCCTTTTGCGCCTCATGCACTTGCCCCTTGCCGCCGTCGATAAAGAGAATGTCCGGCGCCTCGTGTTCGCCCTGTTTCAGGCGCTTGAAGCGCCGCGAAACCGCCTGATGAATCGCCGCATAATCATCGCCCGGCGTGATGCCTTCGATGTTGAAACGCCGGTAAGCCGATTTGACCGGTCCCTCGCGGTCGAACACCACGCAGGAGGCGACGGTCTGTTCGCCCTGATGATGGCTGATGTCGAAGCATTCGAGGCGTTTCGGCAGGTCGGTGAGGCCCAGTTCATCCTGCAAGCTGATAAAACGCGCATACAGGCCCTGTTTGTCGGCCAGTTTGTTCTGCAGAGACGTTTCGGCATTCTCGATTGCCATCTGTAGCCATTTGAGCCGTTCGCCGCGGACATTCGCCGAAATCGCGATTTGATGCTTGGCCTGATTGGCCAGCACCTCGGCGATCAGATCGCTTTCTTCGAGCGGATGGCTGACGATCAATTCATGTGGCGGCGGCCGTTCCAGATAATATTGCGCAATGAACGCCTGCAGGATAGACGCCGGATCGTGTTCGTCGGACATTTTCGGGAAAAACTGCTTATTGCCCAGATGCTGGCCGCCGCGGATGAAGAAGACCTGAATACAGGCCATGTTCGCCTTCGTCGCGCAGGCGATGATATCGACGTCGCCGCGTTCCCCGTGGACGAAATTTTTTTCGAGCACCGCGCGCAATTTGACGATCTGATCGCGGTATTGCGCGGCGCGTTCGAATTGCAGCGCCGCGGCCGCCTGTTCCATTTTCACGATCAACTGCTCGATTAGCAGGCCGCCTTTGCCTTCGAGGAACAGGATCGTGTTGTCGACATCCTGGGCATAGCCGGGTTTGTCGATCAGGCCGACGCAGGGCGCGGTGCAGCGCTCGATCTGATATTGCAGGCAGGGACGGGTGCGGTTTTGAAACACCGAATCCTCGCATTGCCGGACCGGAAAAATTTTTTGCAGCAGTTTCAGGCATTCCCTGACCGCGCCGACACTCGGATACGGCCCGAAATATTTGCCCGGCCGCTTTTTCGCGCCGCGGTGAAAGGTGATTTGCGGAAAATCGTGCGCGCTGGACAGATAGATATAAGGGTAGGACTTGTCATCGCGCAAACAGATGTTGTAGCGCGGCTTGTGGCGCTTGATCAACTGCGATTCGAGCAGCAGCGCTTCGCCTTCGGTATGGGTCACGGTCACGGTGATCGAGGCGATCCTCGCGACCATCGTGTGCTGCTTGATTGATGCGGCTTTATTGTTGAAATAGGTCGCAACGCGGTTCTTCAGGTTCTTCGCCTTGCCGATATAAATGATCTCGCCCTCGCCGTCGAGCATTTGATAAACGCCTGGGCGAGTGGTCAGGTTTTTGATGAAGGTTTTGGCGTCGAAGGCGTTTTCTGGCTGTTCGGAACTCATGCGTTGTTCAATTCATAGCCGATTTCAAAAATAATTCGCAGATTTCAAAGATCGGGAGATTGTATATAGGCTTGATAGTAAAGGCAATTTTGTGATGCATCTTTTTCCCCCGCTCAGGCGCGTGGGATCAAGAAAAAAGCCGCGTAAGTCAGCGATCCCTGGTGTGCGCAGCCCCGATGTCACAAATCGTCAGGCAGACGCCGGTTGCGGGACCTACGCAAAATCCCGCTACACAGACAATTCGGGAGACTATAGATGGCCAACTCCTGAAAAAAGTCGACAAATCTTTGTTAGCAATTTCGGTGGCAAAAGATCGACGCCGTATATGCAGGCAGTACGTCCAGCGATGCCGCTAACATGCGTTTGCGGTATTATAATGATGAGGGGATGAGGATGAGCCAAAACCAAGCAAATGCATATCCATAACCGGATGGGCAAAGCCGTCGGTTAGGACGGTGCGCTTTTGACGTATATGCAGGCTCAGGTATTTAATGAGGTAGGGAATAAGGCGAGCTTTACCCGAGCATGGGTTTAGCATATGATTACTCTGATTTGCTCTTTGAATTATTATAAAAAATATAAAGGTAACTTTGATATGGCAAAAAATTTATTAGAACAGTTTCTTGATTTTGCAACAAGTAAACTGACCGGACCCATAGGCGATGATATTTACATGAAGGAAAAAGTGGAAGTGAACTCTGAATTGACCGGCGTAGCAAGATATTTGGCTAAACAAGAGCAAGCCGCACAAGCGGCTGCGGTAACGATGACCGGCGTCGCAAAATATTTGGCGAAACAAGCACAAGTCGCGCAACCGGCCGAACAGGAAAGCGCGGCTCCTATGTCGCGTGTCGATAGATATCTTGCAAGCCAAGCTGCGGCTAAACCGGCAGCAGCGAAAACGGTTGCGGAGCCTGCGGTAGCAGTTCGAGAGGCCGCGGCGCAAGAGCCTACCGCGCCTTTGTCACGCGTAGCGAGATACCTGGCGAGCCAAGCGGAGGCGAAACCCGCGGCAGCCGCAGAAGCAGCGGCCGAGCCTGTTGCGACGATTCAGGAAACTGCGGCGCCATTGTCGAGGGTGGCAAAATACCTGGCCAGCCAACAGGCGGAGTCAACACCGGCAACCGCCGAGGCAATTGCTGAAAAATCCGTAGCCGCTGCTCATGAGACTGTTGCGGAAGAGTCTGGCGCGCCGGCGTCTCGGGTAGCGAAATATCTGGCGGCGATTAGCAAAGAGTTTAAACCGAATGTAGCGGTGCAACCTGAAGTATCTGCGGCTGAATCCGAAGTAGCGCCAGCGCCGCGCTCTAGAGTGAGCAAATATCTGGAGAGCCAAAATAAAGCCGTCGCTGAGCCAGCAGGTATCGCGTCTGTTGCGCAAGTGGCAAAAGTCGAGGCACCAGTTGAAGATGAGTCCGTCGGTGGCTCTGACGACATTATACGGATAGATGACGGCAAGCAGTGCCAGGCCAGTACCGCCAAAGGAACGCAGTGCAGAAACAAGGCTAATTTGGGGCATATCCAGTTGACGGTGAATGATAAGAAGTATCAGTTCAGCGTTTGCACCCAACACAATAGCGACAGTTTCACACCTTTCGCGGATCTGCTGGAATCCTAATCCGGTTTGTTCTACGAATAAGGGGAGGGGCGGCTTTGGCCGCCCCATAAACGACTCCGGATGAGGGGATTTAAGAAATAGCTGTCAATCAATATCCCATCTACACAGCTTATTTTTTGACCGGGTTATAACCTAAAACCTATCCTTCAAACGCCGTACTTCGGCAAATATTTGCACGGGTGTAGCGTTCACCAAGCCGATCGCTTTTTGAAGCGATGGGCTGTCTTCTCTGAAAAACGGATTGGTGGCCAACTCCTCGCCAATCGTCGATGGCACGGTCGGCCGATTGTTTGCGCGTAGCGCGGCGACCCGCTGCATTCTTTCACGTAATGCCTGATTGTCTGGCTCCAAGGTTAACGCGAATCTGCCGTTGTTTTGCGTGTATTCGTGCGTGCAATAAAATTGTGTGTCGGCAGGCAATGCTTTCAAGCGTTGCAGCGAGTGCCACAGTTGTTCGGCGGTGCCTTCGAACAGGCGGCCGCAACCCATTACAAACAGGGTGTCGCCGCAGAATAGCAGGCGGTCGTCCACGAAATGAAAGACAATGTGTCCCAGCGTATGGCCGGGCGTGAACAAAACGCGGGCGCTATGTCTGCCAAGAGTTACCGTATCGCCTTCGGAAACGCCCCGGTCGATGCCGGGTATCCGATGGCGATCCGCTAACGGGGCTATCACCTGACAGCCGGTATGCTGCTGCAATTCCAAATTGCCGCCGACATGATCCCTGTGGTGATGGGTATTCAAAATACAGGCCAGCTTCCAGTCTTGGTTTGCCAACACCTCCAGCACCGGCCGCGCCTCCGCCGGATCGACCGCCGCGGTGTCCTTCGACACCGGGTCATGGATCAGGTAGATATAGTTGTCGGTCAGGACCGGTATCTGGATGATTTCGAGCATGGAGCTCAAGCGCTGAAGGCTTCGATGCTGGCCGCAATACCCTGCACGTCGAGCCCGCAGATCTCAAGCAACTGCTCGCGGGTGCCTTGTTCGATGAACGCATCGGGCAGTCCGAGATTCAGCACTGGCATCAGGATGCGCTGCGATTGCAGGAACTGATTCACCGCGCCGCCCGCGCCGCCGGATAGCACGTTTTCTTCGATTGTAACAAGCATTTCATGGCTTTCGGCCAGTTCCAGAATCAACGCTTCATCGAGCGGTTTGACGAAGCGCATGTTCGCGACCGTCGCACCGAACTGTTCGGCGACTTTCAGGGCCGGCACAACCATGCTGCCCCAGGCCAAGATCGCGATTTTTCCGCCCTGGCGGCGGATTTCGCCCTTGCCGATCGGCAACTCTGTCATCGTTTTTTGCACTTCGACGCCGGGGCCTTTTCCGCGCGGATAGCGCACCGAGGCCGGGCCTTCATGAAGGAAGCCGGTATACAGCATTTGCCGGCATTCGTTTTCGTCGGCCGGGGCCATGACCAGCATATTCGGAATGCAGCGCATGAAGCTGTAATCAAAGCTGCCGGCATGGGTCGGGCCGTCCGGCCCGACCAAACCTGCACGGTCGAGCGCAAACAACACGTCCAGATTTTGAATCGC
The DNA here is from genome assembly GCF_035916875.1 of Methylomicrobium sp. Wu6. NCBI lineage: Bacteria > Pseudomonadati > Pseudomonadota > Gammaproteobacteria > Methylococcales > Methylococcaceae > Methylomicrobium > Methylomicrobium sp. Wu6. The sequence continues at coordinate 28,931 of NZ_JAXUHN010000065.1, read as the reverse complement.
GACATCGTGAATCAACTGATCGTAGGCGCGTTGCAGGAATGTCGAATAGATCGCAACAACCGGCTTCGCGCCCTGGCAGGCTTGTCCGGCCGCTAAGGTTACCGCGTGCTGCTCGGCTATCGCGACATCGAAATAACGCTCAGGAAAGCGTTCGGAAAACTTGACCAGACCTGAGCCTTCGCGCATCGCCGGGGTAATGCCCAAGAGACGCTCGTCCTGTTCGGCCATGTCGCAGAGCCAGTTACCGAAGACTTCGGTATAGGTAGGGTGCGGCGAGGGCGCCGATTTAGGCAGCGAATCCTTGCACGGATCGAACGCCGGTACGCCGTGATAAGCGAGAGGGTCTTTCTCGGCCGGCGCATAACCCTTGCCCTTTCTCGTCACGATGTGCAACAAGCGAGGGCCGGGCATCGCCTTCAGGTTTTCAAGCGTCGGCACCAGAGTATCTAAATCGTGACCATCGATCGGTCCGATATAATTGAAGCCGAGTTCCTCGAACAGCGTCCCTGGCACCACCATGCCTTTAATGTGCGATTCGGTGCGGCGCGCGAGTTCCCAGACGCTCGGCATGTTGCTGAGCACTTTCTTGCTTTCTTCCCAGGCGGAGACATAGAGCCGGCTGGATAATATCTTCGCCAGATATTTGTTCATCGCGCCGACATTCGGCGAGATCGACATCTCATTGTCGTTCAGAATCACCAACAGATTCGCGTCGAGCGCGCCGGCATGATTCATTGCTTCATACGCCATGCCACCGGTGATGCTGCCGTCGCCGATGATCGCGACCATCTGTTTGTTCTCGCCTTTCCGCGCAGAGGCGATTGCCATGCCGAGCGCTGCGCTGATCGATGTGCTCGAATGGCCGACGCCGAATGCGTCGTATTCACTCTCCGCGCGTGACGGAAATGCCGCAATGCCCCCTAGCGTGCGGATCGTGGTCATGCGTCCTTTGCGGCCGGTCAGAATCTTGTGCGGATAGGCCTGATGGCCGACATCCCAAACCAACTGATCTTCGGGGGTGTTGAACACATAGTGTAGAGCGACGGTCAACTCGACCGTACCCAGACCGGCCGAGAAATGGCCACCGGAGACGCTGACCGTATGGGTCAGATAATCACGCAGTTCTTTCGCAAGCGGCTTCAGTTGGTCCTTGCTGAGTTTGCGCAGGTCCGCGGGCAGATTGATCTGATCGAGCAACGGGAATTCGGTGTTGAGTTTCATAATTTAGTATAGGGGTTCGCGGTAGAACATCAAAATAAGCCCCATTTGAAACAGAGCCGCAACGGAAATAAAACCGGCAATGTCCTTGCCGGGCTTGTCGAGTTTCAATTCGAGCCAACGGCCGGAGGCCAGAATCAGAGCGAAAATGCCCATCGTGGTGTGCCCGACCTGAATCAAAAAAGCGCTCTTGGCCTGAAAGCCAATATGCGAATGCGTCAGCAGCATCAGGCCGCCGAATGCCGCCAGCACCGGGAATACCAGAGGCAGGCGTGCGTTTTCCTGAACCTGCATGCGCGCTCTGATTTCGATTACGCCGAGCACGAAGACTAACAACGTCGCGATCCGGTGCTGCAAGACTTCACCGTTATTGAAAGTGCTTTCCCAGAAACCGATCGGCCCCAGCGGCCATGTTTCCGCATCGCTGCGGAAAAACAGAAAGATGCCGAGCAATACGAAACCGATCGGCCAGAATTTGATCAATGCAAAAAAACGGTCGAGGAAAGCGGCCGGCGATTTCAGATAGGACAGCATGGCAAAGACGCTCATCACAGTTAGAAAAATGCCGGCGATGTTGTGGTTATAGTTCGACCATTCGGTTGCGGCGATCGAGGGCACCTGGCCAATGATCGCGACGCGGCCGGCTTCGCCCGCGATCAGTGCGGTATGGGTCGGCGAGGTGGTTTGCGGGATCTGCGGATGAAAGGTGTTCAACACTTCCTGCCAGGTTGCGGTCAAGTTCGGAATGTCGATCGCCGGCGGTTGCGAGGCGAGAGAGGCCGCGGTAAACAGCAGCGTGATCAAGATGAAGGTTTCGGCTTCGATATAATAGGGTACACTGCGGGTCAGGCGGGTCGCATCGCCGCTGATGCCGTAGGCGAGCACCGCGCTGCGGTTCAGCCAGGCGAATCCCAGCGCCAGCGACAGCAGCACGATCTTGACCAGCAACAGGTTACCGTAACCGGTGCCGATCAGTCCGTTCCAGGTTGTGATGTATTGCAGCGCGATCGGGGTACCCGAGATCAGCAGCAAGCTGACCGAGGCGATGCCGAAGATCGAAAAGCGCTTCAGCAAAAACGGCCACAAATTGGCCTGAATCTGCTTGCGGTATTTCAGCAGCCAGACATTCACCAGCTGCAAGACACCGCCGATCCAGGCCGCGGCGGCCAGTTGGTGCGCGACGGTCAGCGTCATCAGCATCGCTTTATTATCGAAGCGTCCGGCCGCATGCACGAGCCAGGCGCCGGAAATGATCATCGGCAAGGCGACGACGTTCGCGGTGATCCAGTGTGTCTTCGAGTCGGCATGCTGATGCAATACCTGCCGGCAATAGCAGGCCAGCGCCAAGGCCAGCACGGTGCGAACCACGCCGCCGATGAATTGCGTGGTCTCGGCAAACTCCGGAAACGGCCAGCGTTCGAGCACGGCGGTCATCAGCCAGATTTTCAGGATGATCTTGAAAAGCTGGGCGCCCGCCAGATAAAAGCCGCCTTTGTATAACAAGGTGGTCGTTCTGTGCAGCAGCGCCGCATTGTATCCGTGTTGCTGTTCCCAGGGACGCAAAACAAAAAGTCCCCAGAACAGGCTACCGATCGTGAGACAAAAACAAATGAGATCGAAACCGCCAATCAGGGAGTCGAGAAAGTCCGCTATACCCGCCATAAAATCAAAAACTTAATTATTGTGCTACAGAAAAATGGATCACGTCTTCGGTCAAATGGCCGTCGGCGGCAAAGACCTTGAACTTGATCGCGTAATCGCCGGGCGTTAACGCCGGCACTTCGACGATGAGCTGGCCTTGTTTCTCGCCGGCACCGATCTTCAGCATGTCGTGCTTATCGCCTTTGCTGACCAGAAAGACCTGCGACAAGCCGATCTCGACTTGCGAGTTGAAGGTCATTACGACCTTGTCAGGCTGATTCGCGCGGATCGGCTGCATTTTCAGCGAATAGTCGGTCACCACTGCATGCGCGGCGGCCGGATGGGCCTGCGTCAACGTCAGGGTTATTAAACACAATTTTAATAATGTTTTCATCATTCAATTCACTCAGTTTCCGGTTTTGCCTTTTAGCGCATGGCTGGCAAGATTTTTGCCCAAGTCCCAGATTGCGCCGGAGATTTGATGGGTGTCGGAGATCGTCTTGTCGAAGGAAGTAATGATATGGTCGCGGTCTTTCTGAGTTAGGTTCAACGGCGGCAGCAGCTTGACCACGTTCATGCCGTGGCCGGCCACCTGGGTCAGAATCCGGTGCTCCTTGAACAGCGGGATCGTGATCATTTGGCAGAACAGGCCCTTGTTGGCCGCTTCGAGCATCGCCCAGGCCGCCTTCAGGGTCAGGCTTTTCGGGGTATGGAATTCGATCGCGATCATCATGCCCTTGCCGCGTGCCTCCTTCAGGAACTCATATTTCGAGGCCATCGTATTCAAGGTGGCGATGATCTCGTCGCCGACTTTCGCGCTGTTTTCGACCAGTTTTTCTTCCCGCATTACATGCAGGGTCGCAAGGCCCGCGGACATCGCCATGTTGTTCTTTGAGAAGGTCGAGCCGTGCACGACCGCACGGTCCATCCGGTTATAGACGCTGTCCATGATCTTGGCGGTCATCGCGACGCCGCCGACCGGCACGAAACCGCCGGACAGGGCCTTCGCCATGCAGATCATGTCCGGCTTCACGTTCCAGTGTTCGATCGCCCAGAACTTGCCGGTCCGGCCGAGTCCGGTCTGTACTTCGTCGGCGACGAACAGGGTGCCGTATTTTTTGCAGAGTTTTTCGACTTCGGGCAGGTAATCGTCGTCCGGGAGGTTTACGCCCTTGCCCTGGATCGGCTCGACGATGAAGGCGGCGACGTCCTTGTTGCTCAAGGCTTTTTCGAGCGCGACAAGATCGTTGAACGGCACCGCGCTGCAGCCCGGCAACAGCGGGCCGAAGCCTTCGCGGAAAATCGGTTCACCGTTCAGCGACAGGGAACCCATCGTCAGGCCGTGATAAGCATGCTCGCAGAACACGATCTTTTCGCGCTTGGTCGTGTAGCGGGCGAATTTGATCGCCGCCTCGACCGCTTCGGTGCCGGAGTTGCAGAAGAACATCTTGGTCAGATTGTCCGGCGTGGTCTTCAGGGTTTCCTGCGCCAACAGGCCGCTCAGCACCGATACGTCCAATTGCACCAGATTCGGCAATTCCAGGGTCAGGGTTTCATGCAGGGCGCTGATCACGGTCGGATGATTGCGGCCGATCGCGAAGACGCCAAAGCCGCTCAACAGGTCCAAATATTCGTTACCCTGTTGATCGTAAAGATATTGGCCGACTGCGCGCTGGTAGTGGCGGTCATAGCCGATCGTTTTCAATACGCGAACCATCTGATTGTTTAGAAACTGTTCGTGCAGATCGAATTTGTCGGTGCTGTGTTGAGCAAAAAGCTCGGCGATACTGAATGACATATATGAACGGTCTTTCGTGGTTAATTATTTGGGTGGGCAAAAAACTTTCAAAAAATGCGCCGGTCAAGAGGCTTGCCGACTGGCAGGTGGACAATTGAACTCAGCGATCGAATCGAGCAGGCCGGCGGCCTGTTTCAAGGTGCGTTTGGCCCTGCTGAAATAGATGCCGAGTTTTATCAGGCCCGGCAGTTGTGCAGGATGTCGAGTCAGATAGCCTAATAATTTGCCGATGGCGACTTCGCCGTCGGTGTTGGTCGCATACACTACCGCTTGCGGCAGTCCCATGTCGGCCGGGTCGGCAATCGCGCGTATCGCGAGAAAAGGCAGTCCGTGTTTTTGGGCAACCTTCGCGGCCGAACAGCTTTCCATGTCCAGCGCCAGTGCGCCTGTTAACGAATGCAGCAGTGGTTTTGTTTCGCTCGAAGCCACGACATGGGTACTTTCGGTCAAAAGACCGACATGTAAAACGGCTTGTCCCCGGCTGTCGGTAAATGCGCCTGCCAGCACAGATCGGGCGTGGTCGAGCCAGTCGGCGCTGACCGTAATTTCTTCGTTGTCGGCAGCGAGCAGACACTCGGCCAGCGCCAGATCTCCCGGTTTCACCGACGGCTCCAATGCGGCGGCACAGCCCCAGCTAATTATTTGGGTTGCGCCTTTCGCAATCAGCAGTTCGGCTGCTGCGGCCGCGTTGGCTGGTCCCATGCCCGCGCAGGCAACCAGAATCTTGTCACCGATTAAAACGCAATGACCTTTGCCTATGCGTTTGGATGTCAGCGTGACAAGTTCTTCGGGCAACGCGACAACGATACCGGTAATCACTGTTTCGCTAACTCGTTGCGGTAACGCGCCAGCGCCCAGAGTGGGAAGAACTTGTCATAACCGTGATATTTCAGATAGAACACGCGCGGAAACCCGGGGGCGGTGAAGCATTTGTCGTTCCAGAAGCCGTCGGCTTGCTGCTTACGGAGGATGAAGTCGATGCCGGCTTTGACTTCCGGGCTTTCCACTTCGCCGGCGGCGATCAGCGCGAGTACTGCCCAGGCGGTCTGAAACGCGGTGCTAAAACGGTATTTCCCGCTGAAGCTGGTGTCGTGGTAGCTGAAGTTGTCTTCGCCCCAGCCTCCGTCTTCGCGTTGGACGCTCTTTAGCCATTTTACCGCTTTCCGGTACATCGGGTCATCTTTCGGCAGGCCGGTCTGTTCCAGGCCCAAAAGCACCGACCAGGTGCCATAAATATAGTTGGTGCCCCAACGGCCGAACCAAGAACCGTCGGTTTCCTGTTCGTTGCGCAGATACGCGATCGTGCGATCAAGCGCCGGCAGGTAGTTCTTGTGCTCCCTTGCGACTTTAGCCATCAGCATCGCACAGCGCGCGCTGACATCGGCGGTCGGAGGGTCCAGCAGGGCGCCGTGATCGGCGAAAGGAATCTCATTCAAATAATAATGGGTATTATCGACATCGAAAGCGCCGTAGCCGCCGTTTTTCGACTGCATGCCTTCAATCCAGCGGGTCGCGCGCTGCACAGGTTCTTCCATGCCGGGCAGATCGGAATCAGCCATCGCAAAGGCGACGACCGCGGTATCGTCAACGTCAGGATAATACGGGTTATTGAACTGGAAAGCCCAGCCTCCACCCGGCAAGTTCGGTCTCGAAACCCGCCAGTCGCCTGGCTCATCCTTCAATTGCTTGCTTTTGAGCCAGGCATAGGCTTTCGTCAGGCTGTTCCGGTTGCCGACCCGATCCGCTTCCTGCAGTGCGAGTGACGCCAAACCGGTATCCCAGACCGGCGACAGACAAGCCTGGCAATAGGCGTCGTCTTCATTGATCACCAGCAGTTTGTCGATCGATTGGCGGGCAATCACGACATTCGGGTGATCTTCGGGCATGCCGAGCAGCAGCATCGATTCATAGGCGTTAACCATCGCCGGGAAAATGCCGCCGAGACCGTCTTCGCCGTTCAGACGCTCGGTGAACCAAGCCAGCGCTTTTTCGATCGCGCGGTCATGCATCTTTTTCGGAATCAAAGGCGCAGTCAGGCGGCCCAATTTATCCAGGCCCAGGAATATCTTGTTCAGCAGAGTTCTTTCCGGGAAATAATGCCGTTCCTCGTCGGGATGCACGGTGAACAATTCGAGAACGCTGATTTTGTGCGGGTTCTTGGCCTTCGCCTGCATGCTGCACAGAATGAACAACGGCACCATCACGGTTCGGGACCAGTACGAGACTTTGTCCAGATGGAAAGGAAACCATTTCGGGAACAACATGATTTCGACCGGGATATAAGGCACGCCGCGCCATGGCAACTGCTCGAAGGTCGCCAGTGCGATGCGGGTGAACACATTCGCTTTCGCGGCGCCGCCCCGGCTCAAAATCCACGCGCGCAAACGCTGCATGTGCAGCGCGTCGATGTCGTCGCCGGCCATTTTCAGCGCGTAATAGACCTTGACGCTACAGCTGATATCGCCCGGGCCGCCGGTAAACAGCGGATAGCTGCCGTCTTCGGATTGGCGTGAGCGCAGATACTTAGCAAGCTTGTTTTGCAGCGTCGTATCAATGTCGTCGACGAAATGCATCATCATGATGTATTCGGCCGGAATCGTGCAGTCGCATTCCAGTTCGAAGACCCAGAAACCGGTAGGGTCTTGTAGTTTGATCAGGCTGTCCTGCGCTTTTTTGATCGCTCGATCGAGATCGTAGGCATGAGACTGTATCGGTGTCGATGAACTAGGAGCAGCGCCGGTATTTATCTGTGTGGCAGCATCGGTAAACATGGAGTGTCCTTAATGATTTATTTGAGCCAATAAGTTAGGTTCGGTGTATTGCCATTCGGGCGTTTTGAGTTCTCGCCCGGCGATATGGAAAAGCAGGCCGAGCAGCAGGTTGCTGCGTACGGTCAGCTTGGTCGCGAAAATCGTCGCCTTTACGCTTTTCCGGGAAATCTTGACTTGCTCTGAGCGGTTGAAATCGAGATGGTGTTTGATCTTTTTCAGTGTTAGCACTGCCATGCCGAGGGCCCACAGGCAGAAATTTCGGAGGCCCGTTTCGTGCGTCGGCAGCAGTTGAGTGTAACGCAAGGCATTGTGCAAATGGCCGTGTGCGATGCCGATTAGGTGCGTCAAACCTTGTTTATAATTCGGGTCGTTCGCATCGAGCGCCAGTTTTTTCAGATCGAAGCCGGCTTCGCGGAAAATATCCTGCGGCAGCCAGCAGACGCCGCGTTCGGCATCGTCCCAAATATCTTTCAAAATATTGGTCATTTGCAGGCCCTGGCCAAAAGAGACCGACAAGCGCAGAAGCTCTTCCTTGTGCTCTGAGATTGCCGGCGAGTAATGGCAAAAGAGTTTGGCCAGCATTTCGCCGACGCAGCCGGCGACGTAATAACAGTATTTGTCGAGGTCCGCGAGCGTGGCCAGACCATGGTGCAGATTTTGCGCCTGGAACGCGGACATGCCTTCGGCCATCGTCGCGACGCAGTCGGCCAGCGCATTGATCTGTTCGGGTTCGAACGAATGCGTGATCTCGATCACCCGCGGCAACACATGGATCAAGGTGTGTTCGGAGGGCAGCGTTTTATCCGACAACAACGGCGCCAATTCGGCAGCGAATGGCTCGGAGTTGATCCCGGTTTTGACCACGTCGATGAACTCGGAACAAAAATAATTTTTTTGCTCCGGCGTCAGCGACACTTCGTCTTCGATCGTATCGACGATGCGGCACAACAAATAAGCATTCGCGACCGGTCCGTACAGAGTTTTCGGCAGCTGCGGAATGGTCAATGCAAACGTTCTGGACACACCTTTAAGCAGTTCCGTTTGAAAGGCGTCGTCAGGCAGTTTGCTTAGTGATTTAGGGTCGTTCAAAAAATCTCGATCTTTATTCATAAGCGGTAATCCATTGGCCTGTTGAATGGGTGCTTCTATTATTCATTAGCGGCAATGATAGCCTGTTTGTTGGTAATTTGCAAAGTAATGTTGTTTTGTTGCCAACGAGTTTGCTTTGGTATTCATTTGTTGTTTAAATATGTATTAAAAACAACATCTTATTATTATTGTAGGGGGCGGGGTGATCATGCTTTTGGTGACGACTTCGTCGCGGAATTTAGATGTTTTGTTGTTAATACTGGAGTCGGTTGAAAAAAAAGAGTATTCTTATCACCAAAATGAAACAGACGCTCGCTGAAATCGTCCGCTTTTTTGGGTTATTTTACTTGGATTGGGGCGGATGGGTTGGTGCAATGATCGGTGTGTTGTTTTATAACAACAGCCGGGTATTGAGTCGGCGTCGGTTTTAGGATGGCGGGTCGGATGGATTCGCAATTTTTTTGAAATTTATGTGGAGGGTTTGCTCGTGGGAGTTCCATTACGTCAACAGTTTACCGTAGGTAGTTATCTGCTCAAGCAAAAAATCAAAGGCGTGAAAAAATATCCCTTGGTGTTGATGCTGGAGCCGCTGTTCCGTTGCAATCTAGCCTGCGCGGGATGCGGTAAGATCGATTATCCCGATGAAATTCTCGACAAACGCCTTTCTTACGAAGAATGCATGCAGGCGGTGGATGAATGCAACGCGCCGATGGTGTCGATTCCGGGCGGCGAGCCTTTGATTCATAAGGAAATGCCGAAAATTATCGAAGGCATCATCGCGCGCAAGAAATATGTCTATCTGTGTACGAATGCGTTACTGTTGAAAAAACGGATCGACGATTATAAGCCGTCTCCCTATCTGACTTTTTCGGTGCATTTGGACGGTCTACGCGAGCGTCACGATGCATCGGTGTGCCAGGACGGGGTATTCGACCGCGCGGTCGAAGCGATCCAGTTGGCGCTCAGTAAGGGTTTCCGAGTCACCGTCAATTGCACGTTGTTTCAGGGCGAACAAGATCATGAGGTTGCCGAGTTTCTCGATTATGTGACGGAATTGGGCGTCGAAGGAGTTACGATTGCGCCGGGCTTCAGTTATGAGCGCGCGCCGAAACAGGACGTGTTCATCAAAGGCAGGGAAGTCAAGGAATTGTTCCGCGGCATTTTCCGGATAGGCAAGGAGAAAAAACGCAAATGGAAATTGAACCATTCGGCGCTGTATCTGGATTATCTCGCCGGCAACCAAAGCTACAACTGCACTCCGTGGGGCAATCCGACCCGCAATGTGTTCGGTTGGCAAAAGCCTTGCTACCTATTAGCCGACGAAGGCAATGCGTCCAGCTTCAAGGAATTGATCGAAACGACTCCGTGGGAGAAATACGGTACGGTCAATAATCCGAAGTGCGCGAACTGCATGGCGCATTGCGGCTACGAAGCGACCGCGGTCGAAGACATGCTGAAAAATCCGATCAAGGGAATTTTGACTGCTATCAAAGGTCCTAGAACTAGTGGCGATATGGTGCCCGAGATCGCGCCGGTTTATGCGGAAGTAAAATCGCAGCCTACTTTTTCAGGCATTCCTATTAGAGTGGAATAAGTCGAAGTCTATTTGACTCGGTTCGCCTGCGGGTGCCTAGCGGGTTAAAAAGCCGCGGGGAATAGAAAGTCCTTCGCTCAATCATTCGAAGAGTGGTTGATCGGGGCGGCGCGGCGTTGCGCCCCCCTGTGGTCCGTGGTAAAGCGTTTAAATTATTTGAAGATTCGAGATTTGATGATGGTGGCAAAACAATCAAAATGGTTGGCGATACTGATGTTGGCGCTGCTGGCGCCGGTTACTGCATTCGCCGGAGCGTCAGGCGGCATGAGCGCGAGGGCGGTCGTCGAAAAATTTCAGGCCGAACTGATCGATGTGATGAAAAACGGCAAAACGCTCGGATATGCAGGCAGATATGATAAACTGGTGAATCCGGTATCTGAGAGTCACGATCTGGTCAAGATCGCTCGCGTGGTGGTCGGCAAGGAATGGGAGAAATTGACTAGCGAGCAGCAGGACAAACTGGTCGATGTGTTCAGCAAATTGAGCGTCGCGTCCTATGCGCATAATTTTAAGGAGTACGGCGGCGAGTCGTTCGTTTTCGAATCCGAAGAGCAAACGACGCGCGGTGGCCTTGTGGTGCATTATCTTTTCAAGGTGCCGGATGAAAAGTCGCATAAATTCGACTATTGGCTGAAAGAAAAAGGCGACAGCTGGCGTATCATCAATATCATTGCCGACGGCGTCAGCGATCTGGCCTTGAGAAGATCGGAGTACACCACCATACTACAACGAGAAGGATTCGACGCTTTAATCGCGAAGATCAACGAAAAGATAGACAATTATTCAAAGTTATAATCCCATGGTCATCAACAAAGCTTGTGGCGGCGCTTGCCCCGGTAAACCTTTTCATACTTTTACCGCGCCATTCGTATTGGGCGCCGTCCTGGCTTTGAGCGGTTGCGCCTCGACCGGCGAAAAGGCTACAACTGCGTCCGCCCCGTCCAACACTGTCGATCCTTATGAAAATATCAACCGCAAGGTCTTTGCGTTTAACGACAAGGTTGATAATTATGTCGCAGAGCCGATCGCAGACGCGTATAAATGGGTCACCCCGCAATTCATGCAGACCGGCGTTTCGAATTTTTTCACCAACTTGAAAAACATCAATGTCGTGCTGAATGATCTGTTGCAGGCGAAGTTTCAGCAAAGCGCCCAGGATACAGGCCGCTTCTTGATCAATACGACCGCTGGTGTTGGTGGCTTGTTCGATGTCGCCAAACATGCGGGGCTCGAGCAAAACGACGAAGACTTCGAACAAACTCTGGCAGTTTGGGGTGTACCGCAAGGGTCTTACCTGGTGATCCCTTTCCTCGGTCCATCGACCGCGCGCGGCATTCCGGGGTCGGTGTTCGATACCGCGGCGAACCCTGCGACCTATGTCGGCTTGCCGGTGCAGTTGGTGTCGATGCTGAATTCGCGCGCGAATGCGGAAGGCGCGCTTAAATTCATTGATGAGGCGGCGCTCGATCCTTATGTGTTTACCCGGGAATCATTCCTGCAATGGCGGCAGAATCTGGCGACAGACGGCAAGTCGGAGGCGACGAACGATTTAGCCGATTTCGAAGACGATTTGCTGGATGATGCGACAAAGTCTACCGATGCCGCGAAACCGCAGTCGGGCATTAAGCCGGCAGCGGCGAAGGAACTTTCGGAAGCAGGCGCAAGCAAGACCGCGCCTGAGGTTCACGGTGCGGTCAATGCTGAACCTCCGGTTCAGCGCGCCACAGCCGAACCGGTTAAAACCGCTTCCGTGTCTCCGGCTCCGGATGTCGCCGCTCCAATAGTTCAGGGTAGCGGCAGCGTTGAAAACGAGGCGTTCCGCGATGCGAAAAGAAAGTATGAATTGGCCCGCTTCGAATATCAGCAATTGAAAGTGGAAGAGGCCAGGAGAAAATCGCGCAAAGCGAAGTAATCTTAATTTTACGCGCGGGAGCCGCGCCGACCCCGCCGTTTAGAAATGCAGAAGGCTGTGCACATGATAGCCCTCCAGTCTTTCCCGGCCGTTCAAAAAATCCAGCTCCACGACGAAAGCGCAAGCGACGACCTTGGCGCCAAGCTTTTCGATCAGTTCACAACTGGCTCTGGCGGTGCCGCCGGTCGCCAATAAATCATCGATCAATAATACCTTGTCATGCGGTTCGAACGCGTCAATATGCGCTTCGAGCGCAGCAGAACCATATTCCAGATCATACGAAACGGTTTGTACGTCATAAGGCAACTTGCCGGGTTTTCTGAGCGGAATGAACGGCAAGCCCATTTCCCAGGCCACCAGCGATCCGAAAATAAATCCGCGCGCTTCCATACCGGCAATCGCGCTGATTTCGCTGCCCAAAAATGGCTGCATCAATTGATGCACCGACAATTTCAGCGCGGCCGGGTCTTTGACCAGCGGAGTGATGTCTTTGAAGAGGATGCCGGGTTTCGGAAAATCAGGGATGTCGCGGATTTTGTGTATTAAGCGGTCCATGGTTTGGTTTTTGGATGAATGGGAAGGGTTCGGGGCAAAATGCGTCGATGTTTTTCCGAATGAATCAACGCGAGCCGGCGGCGATCAGCCGCCGGAAGGCGTATGCAGGCTGACTTTGATTATCCGAATTGATTTTCCCAGTCAGCCGGTGCGAAATCAATGGTCTCTCTCGATGATATAGAGAGACAGGTCGCGGAGCAGGTTGGCTTCGCTGTCGAAGATGCTCAGGCAATCGAGCGCTTTTTCATGCAGTTCCTGGGCTTTTTGCTTCGCTCCGGCGAGTCCCAGCAAGGCCGGATAAGTCGGTTTGTCGTTGTCCTTGTCCTTGCCCTGGGTCTTGCCGAGCGTCGCAGTGTCGCTTTCTTCGTCGAGGATGTCGTCCTTGACCTGGAACGACAGACCGATACATTTGGCATATTGATCGAGTTTGGCCGCAACCGAGGTATCGACATCGGCTCTGGCCAAAGTTGCGAGATTCACGCTCGCGCGGATCAAGGCGCCGGTCTTGTGAATGTGCATGTTTTCGAGTTCGGGCAGATTCAGTTTCGTGCCGACCGAGGCCAGATCGATCGCCTGACCGCCGACCATGCCCAGCGATCCGCTGGCCCGGGCCAGTGTCGTAATCATCCTGATCCGGTTTTCAGGGCTCGCTTTGATCGTTGGGTCGTGCGCCAAGACCTCAAATGCGAGCGCCTGCAGCGCGTCGCCGGTCAAGATCGCGGTCGCTTCGTCGAATGCTTTATGGCAGGTTGGTTTACCGCGGCGCAAATCATCGTCGTCCATTGCCGGCAGGTCGTCGTGGATCAATGAATAGACATGGATGAATTCGACCGCGCAGGACGGACCGTCCAGTTCTTCCGGCGCGATGCCGAGTGTCTTGCCGGTGCAGTAGGTCAGCAAGGGGCGCATCCGTTTGCCGCCGTCCAGCACGCAGTAACGCATCGCCTGGTGCAGTTTTTGCGGTAGGATGTTGTCGCTCGGCAGGCGCGCTTCCAGCGCCCGTTCGACACGGTTTTGGCAGAGGCTCAGGTATTCTTTTAACGCATTACTCATCAGTAAAAGGCTCCAGGGATGGTGTGCCGTTTTTTTCCAATAAAATCTGAACTTTCTGTTCGGCCTCCTGTAAGGCCTGTTGACAGGTGCGGGTCAGAAAAACGCCGCGTTCAAACGACTTCAGCGACTCTTCCAGAGAAATGTCGCCCTGTTCCAGCTGGTTAACCAGCGCTTCAAGTTCGGCGAGCGAGTCTTCGAACAACGTCGGACTTTTCTTTTTCGGCATCGGGAAAAACGGCTTTAAAAAATCGATAAATAAACGTCCCATTATATACGAAAGCGGCCGTGATTCGCTCTGAACTTGCGAGTCTTCCGGCTCTGCACAAAAACTGCACAAACAATCGCCGAATTTTCAAATCACCGCTGCGTTATCTGCAAGGCGTTCGGATAAATTTTGTCATGACGATCAACCATAGGAGTCATCCATCATGAAAAACAATTTTTATCTGAAACTGGGCGTTATTTTCGGCTTGATACTGTTGCTGTTGATTCCGCGCGCCTATATCGGCGGCGTGGTTTATGAGCGGCAAGGCTGGCGGCAGCAGGCCTACGATAGCATCGGACAAAGCTGGCCCGGCGCACAGACGCTGGCGGGGCCAATACTGGTGCTGCCTTATGTGCTGACCTATCACACCAGGGAAAAAATCATCGATGGCAACCAAAAAGAGAAAGAAATCGTGAAGGAGGCGACACTGTCCGATGCGCTCTATCTGATTCCGGAGCAGTTGCATGTCATCAGCGAGTTGACTAGCTCCGAACGCTACCGCGGGATTTACCAGGTGCCGGTCTATCAGAACCAGGTCGAGGTTGCGGGCAAGTTCAACACGCAGCCGGTCCTGGATTTGCTGGCCCGGAACAAGGACAACGCGATTCGCTTCGACAAGCCGCAGCTGAGCGTTCTGGTGCGCGATCAGCGCGGCGTGGTGGCTCCTTCGGCATTGACCTGGGGGCAGTCCAGTCTGCCGTTCAAGCCGGGCGGCAATCTGCATGATGCGGCGGCCGGCATGCATGCGGTCTTGCCCGCTCTGAAGCTGGAGCCCGCCGCAGCGAGTCTGCCGTTTGCGTTCAAAATGGAACTTCGGGGCATGCGCGCGATGAATTTTGCCTTGCTCGCGGAAGCGTTCGAGGTGAGTCTGAAGGCGAACTGGCCGCATCCGAGCTTCACCGGCCAGTTGCTGCCGGAGACGCGCGAGATCGGCAAGGACGGCTTCAGCGCGATCTGGCGCGCCTCGTCTTTTTCATACAATGTCAGCGGCGCCCTGGATACCTGCCGGAAAGGCAATTGCCTGGCCTTGCTCGATGCGGCGGTCGGCTTCGATTTGCTGAAGCCGGTCGATGTCTATCAGGAATCCGAACGCAGCATCAAATACGCGGAGCTGTTCGTGGTGCTGACCTTCGTCGTGTTGATCCTGTTCGAACTGTTGAAAAAATTGCGCGTGCACCCGGTGCAGTATGCGCTGGTCGGCACCGCGCTGCTGATGTTCTATCTGCTGCTGATCGCGCTGTCCGAGCATATCCGGTTTTTCTATGCTTATCTGATCGGCGCGCTCTCCTGTACCGCCTTGTTGACCTGTTATTTCGGCGCGATACTGCGTAGCCGCAGATTCGGTCTCTTGCTGGGTTCGGGCCTGTCGCTGCTGTATGCGGTGCTCTATGTGATCCTGCAGGCGGAAGATTATGCGATGCTGATGGGCAGCCTGTTGTTGTTCGGCGTGCTGGCCGGTTTGATGTTGGCGACGCGGCATCTCGACTGGTATCTGTTGACCGGACAGGGCGATGCGGACGCAACGGCGCAGTTGGCATCAGAAAAGGAGACGGCGCATGCGTAAAATCGGCAAGTTCGCGCTATTGTTGACCATCGTGGCTCTCGGTTTTGTTTTGCCGGAAACCCACCGGATTCCGGTGGCGGACGCAAGGCCCGCCGACTGGAATCCGCATGCCTTCTGGCATTATCCCTGGGGGCGCTCGATCGTGCACAAAGGCATCGATATTTTTGCTAAAGCAGGCGCGCCGGTGCTCGCGGCGACCGGCGGGGTGACGCTGTATGCGGGCGATTTGCCGCGCGGCGGCCGTGTGGCCTTGCTGCTCGGTGCCAAATGGCGGCTGCATTATTACGCGCATTTGCAGAGAGTCGACGTGCGCGCCTTCGAGATCGTGCGCTCAGGCGAGGTGATCGGCGCGGTCGACACCAGCGGCAACGCGCGTGGCAAGCCGCCGCATCTGCATTACTCAATCATGAGCCTGCTGCCTAAGCCTTCGAACTATGGTTTCGGAATGCCGAGCGGATGGCTTAGAATGTTCTATATTGATCCGCATGTTTATTTGACTGCTTAGGACGCCTGATGAGCAAACGCATACTCGTTGCCGACGACGATGCCCATATCCGGGACGTGATCGGTTTTGCGCTCGAAAAGGCCGGTATGCAGGTGTGGCAGGCCGAAGACGGACGGCGCGCGCTGGAGGCATTCCGCGCCGATCCTTGCGATCTGATCGTGCTCGACATCAACATGCCGGAGTTCGACGGCCTGGAAGTCTGCCGCGAAATCCGCAAACACTCCGAGGTGCCGATCCTGTTTCTGTCTTCGCGCGACGATGAAATAGACCGGATACTCGGCCTCGAAATCGGCGGCGACGATTATGTGACCAAGCCTTTCAGTCCGCGCGAGCTGGTTGCCAGGGTCAACGTGATTCTGCGGCGCGCGCAGGCTTTGCCGAAGGCGGACGCGACTGAATTGCTGCTGCGGCACGGCAGGCTCAGCGTTTTACCCTCTCAGCACAAGGTGCTGTGGGACGGCATCGCGGTCGGCCTGACCGCGACCGAATTTGCGATATTGCAGCTGTTGATCCGCCATCCCGCCCGCGTATTCAGCCGTGACCGGATCATGCAGAGCGCTTACGACAACAACGTCTATGTCAGCGACCGCACGATCGACAGCCACATTCGCCATATCCGGCAAAAACTCGGCGAGGCGGGATGCCAGGCCGCGATCGAGACGGTGCACGGCGTCGGCTATCAACTGGCCGGATGCGAGTGAGCTTCAAATTGCCGTTTTGGCGCCGCCGGCTGTTCCGACTGCGCAATATCCTGTTGTGCGTGATGCTGATGGTGCTGGCGCTGCCGCTGGGCGGGCTGTATTTCTTCCGGATCTATGAAAACGAACTGGTGCAGCAGACCGAGCGGGAATTGATCGCGCAGGCGGCGGCCTTGTCCGCGAGTTACCGGCAGCTGCTGCGCAATCTGCAAACGAACGGTAAACCCTACGGACGGGTTCTGCAAGATCGCTCCGAAATCCAGGCCTATGCGGGAACTTATCCGCTGCCGCAGAATGCCCCTTACGCGCCAATCTTTCCGGGATTGAGCCTGTTCGATACTATCCTTTCGCCGCGCCCCCCGGCGGCAGCCGCACAGGCTTTGCCCGACGAGCTGGTGCGCCGCGCCGGTCTGTTATTGCGCCCGGTCTTGCAGGATACCCAGCACATCACATTGTCCGGCATTCGTTTGCTCGACCCGAACGGTATCGTGATCGCCGGGCGCGAGGAAGTCGGCGCGTCGCTCGCGCATATTCCGGAAGTCGAGGAAGCCTTGCAAGGGCGCTATGCGAGCGTGATCCGCCAGCGCATCTCGGACGAACCGCCGCCGCCTTTGTATTCGATCAGCCGCGGCGCGAACATCCGCGTATTCATCGCGTTCCCGGTGATCGAAAACGGCCGCCTGCAAGGCGTGTTCTATTTGTCGCGTACGCCGAACAACATCCTGAAACATCTCTATGCGGTCAAGAGCCGCGTGCTGCTGGCCGGCGTCAGCCTGTTGTTGATCGTGGTCACGATCGTGATGCTGGTCTCCTCGTCGATCGCGCGGCCGATCCGGGAGTTGATCCGGCAGACCGAAAAACTTAAAAGCGGCGAACAAAAGCTGATCGAGCCCTTGCAAAATCCGGTCACTCAGGAAATCGCCCAGCTTTCGGCGAGTTTTGCGGACATGTCACGGGCGCTTTCGGAGCGGACCGACTACATCCGCCGCTTCGCGACCCATGTCTCGCATGAGTTCAAAACGCCGCTGACTTCGATCCAGGGCGCGCTGGAGTTGTTGCAGGATCATCTCGACACGATGCCGGAGGAGCGCCGGCAGCGCTTCATCGCTAACCTATTGGCCGACACGCACCGGCTCAGGCTACTGGTCAACCGCCTGCTCGAACTCGCGCACGCGGATGCGACGCTGCCGAGCAGGCACGAATGCCTATTGCACGAGGTCGTCGGGCACATGAAGAACCGCTATGCCGAACGCGGCCTGCATGTCGAACTGGACACGGCACCGACAGCGCCGTTGCTGATCGCGCCGGAAGTGCTCGAGTTAGTGCTGGTCAACCTGTTCGAAAACAGCCTGCAACACGGTGCGGACCGGGTCAGGATTCATTCGGAGCGGCTGGATGGGGGGCTGAAAATCGGCTTGCAGGACAACGGTGCGGGGATTTCGCGCGAAAACCGCAACAAAATCTTCACGCCTTTTTTCACGACGCGCCGAAATGTCGGCGGTACCGGCTTGGGTTTGGAGATTGCCGCTTCGCTTTTGAAAGCCTACGGTACAGGCATCGAATTGGGCGAGTGCGATCAGGGCGCATTGTTTTTGGTAAGCTTCCCGGTTGATAGGGTGGGTAGCGCAAGAATGCCTGGTGAACCGGAAAAAGCGAAGGCGTGTTGAGACAATTTTTTTCGCGATTTGCCGGACGATTCATGGACTTCACAAAAAATTGCTTTATTCTATTTATCATTGAATATACGCAAGAATGGAATTGTTTCGAGCGATATAACAATTTACAAGAGATGTTATTCGGAGAGATTTATGATGAATAAATCAGTCGTTGTTTTATTGGTCTCGACCGGTCTTGCAGCGTCGGGACCGGCCATCAGCGGCGTGGAGGACGAATTAAACCGCTTCCGCGCCTTATGCAAGACGGATGCCGACGTTGTGGTCAACGGTTATGAATTCAAGAAATCAGGGCTGTCAATCGCGATGATCGCGGAAACGATCAAGACGGCTTTCGGGGGTAAAACACAAACATCGAAGGATGGCGGCGATGATGCGTTATACCTGATCAAAACGGCCTACCGTTTAAAGCCCGAACTCAAGAATGAAATCATTCGCGAAGCAGCCTATCAGTTGTGCATGAAGGAAAAATTATCGACGGACAGGTAAATTCGTTTTTGCCATTGCTGGCTTGCAAAAAGAAGCTAAACTTTTGACTGGATTTGTTAAATGAGAATTGTTATCATTATTTGCAATAAATCAGTCAGGAGATCGATTCATGTATGTATGCGTCTGCAAGGCAGTCACCGACACTCAAATCAAGACAGCCATCGACAGCGGTCTGTGTACGCGCCGGCAGCTTTTCGAATGCTTCGGCGTAGGCGGCGACTGTGGGAAATGCAATCGGCAGGTCAAGGAATTGCTTGACGCGGGTAAGCAAAAGCCCTTTATAATGCCGTCGGTATCGAACCAACCTGCCTATAATGCCTGTTAAAGGGGCGAGGAGCATCCATGAAGGGCGATAAAAAAATCATCGAACTCTTAAACAAGGCGCTGACGAACGAGCTGACAGCGATCAATCAGTATTTTTTACATGCGCGCATGTTCAAAAACTGGGGCTTCAACAAGCTGAATGAAAAGGAATATCATGAGTCGATCGATGAAATGAAGCATGCGGATGCCTTGATCGAGCGGATTCTGTTCCTTGAAGGCTTGCCCAATTTGCAGAATCTTGACAAGTTGTTGATCGGAGAAAATCCGAAGGAAATGCTCGAATGCGATTTGAAGCTCGAGCAGTCCGCGATTCCGCTGCTGCGGGAAGCGATTGCCTATTGCGAGTCGGTGCAGGATTATGTCTCGCGCGAACTCTTCGAAGATATTCTCGAAAGCGAGGAAGAGCATGTCGATTGGCTCGAAACCCAGCTCGAATTGATCGACAAAGTCGGCATTCAGAATTATTTGCAATCACAACTCTGATCATCCCGGTGTTTCCTCGCCTCCCTGCAAATCAGCAACTTATCCATCGTTTGACAGAGACTCTCTAGCCCGGGTGGCTATTCTCGGGCTATAATCCGCCTCTTTTTTGTCCTGGATTTACGTTCCAGCTTACAACTGAGGAATCAAAATGTCTCAAATAGTGGTTTGCGCCATGTATAAATTTGTGGCCCTGGAAAAATATTGGCTGCTCAGGCAGCCTTTGCAATGGGTCATGGAAGATAACGGCGTAAGGGGTACCCTGCTTTTGGCTTTGGAGGGCATCAACGGCACGGTTGCCGGATCGCGCGAAGGTATCGATAAGGTGTTGGCCTGGCTGCGAACCGACTCGCGACTCGCGGATATCGACTATAAGGAATCTTACACCAGCGTGCTGCCTTTCAACCGCACGAAAGTCAAACTGAAGAAAGAGATTGTGACGATGGGCGTTGAAGGTATCGATCCCCGGCGCGTGGCCGGTACTTATGTAAAACCTGCCGATTGGAACAGTTTGATTTCGGATCCGGAAGTGATTTTGATCGATACCCGTAACGACTACGAATATCAGGTTGGCACCTTCAAAAATGCGGTCAATCCGAAGACCGGGAGTTTTCGGGAGTTTCCACAATTCGTCAAAGATCATCTCGATCCTGCCAAGCACAAGAAAGTCGCAATGTTTTGCACCGGCGGCATCCGTTGCGAAAAATCGACTGCTTATTTGAAAGAGCAGGGTTTTGAAGAAATCTATCACCTGCAAGGCGGTATCCTGAAATATCTGGAAGATGTGCCGGCGGATAATACGCTTTGGCAGGGCGAATGCTTTGTTTTCGACGAACGCGTGACGGTCAATCACGATCTACAAAAAGGTCAATACGATCAATGTCATGCCTGCCGCCTGCCGATCACCGAAGCGGATAAGGCCGACTCGCGTTATCAAAAAGGCGTCAGTTGTCCGCATTGCCACGACAAACTGAGCGCTGATCAGAAAAACCGCTTCAGCGAGCGAGAAAAGCAGTTGCAACTCGCGCGGCAGCGCGGCGAAGCGCATATCGGCTCGGATGCGGCCAGAAGCCTGATTGCGAAGCGGGAAGCGAAACAGTTGCGCCGTGAGCAACAAGCGGCAAATCAGCTTGAGGTCTACTCGTCATGACCGACAAACTCGCACAAATCGGACGGCATGCGCCGTTATTGGCCGTCTCGGAATGGGTACAGGGCGGGCCGGTCAATTTCGACCAGTTATTGGGTCGCGTGGTGTTGGTCGAGGTGTTTCAGGTCAATTGTCCGGGCTGCTTTTTACATGCGCTGCCGAAGGCGGTCGAACTACACCGAAAATATGCCGATGCCGGTTTGGCGGTGCTCGGCGTGGCGACCGCATTCGAGAATTTCGATAAAAATACGCTGGAAAATTTGCGCCGCCTGGTCGAACGCCGCGAAGTAATCGGCGAAACCTTCAAGGTGTTGAGCCAGCACGGACAACTCGACCAAGGACTGTTGCCGTACCGTATTCCTTTCCCATTGGCAATGGATCAATTGACCCAACGCCTGGGTGGCGTTTTCGAAGCAGACATTCTTGGCTTCATCCACGGACGGTTGCTCAATTTCGATTCACAGCCGGACGCCTATCGCCAGCAGGTGATCGAACAAGTGCGCGGCTATCTTGAATCGTTGCACTATCGTGCGGAGACTTTTGAACGCTTTCAATTGAAAGGTACGCCGTCGCAGGTCCTGGTTGACAGGCAAGGCGTGCTCCGCGCGAGCGAATTTGGCGCTTTTCCTGATTTGGAAAGCTGCTTGATCAAATTGTTGCAGGAAGGATGAGGGGTAGGCTAGCCGCTGTTTGCTAAAACAATCGCGCGTTTGGGGGCCGGCAGACCTTCAACGGTGAGTTCAGGATTGTTCGGCTTCAGAAAATCGGCCAACGAATGGAAAGGCATCCATTCGGTGCTGCGCTGTTCATCAATGCGGGTCGGCGTGATGTCAACCACGCGGATGTTATCGAACCGACAGCGTTTTAACCAACTTTCCAGCGTCGCAAGGCTGGGGATGAACCAGATATTGCGCATGTTCGCATAGCGGTCTTCCGGCAGCAAGGTCTCGCCTAACTTGCCATCGATGATCAACGTTTCGAGTACAAGTTCGCCTCCGGGTTGCAGGCAGTCCCGAAGCTCCTGCAAATGATCGATCGGCGACCGCCGATGATACAGGACTCCCATCGAAAACACCGTATCGAATGCTTTCAAGCCTTTTGGCAACGCTTCGATGCCGAATGGCAACACATGCACCGGCGCGGGCCCGTAAAGCGTCTTGACCAACTGGAATTGGATCACGTTCAGCAGTAAGGGATCAATGCCGACGACTGTCCTCGCGCCCGCGCCGAACATGCGCCAGCAGTGATAGCCGCTGCCACAGCCGACATCCAGCACCAGCCGGTGCTGCAAAGGCGAGATATGATCTTTGAGTCGCTCCCATTTCAAGTCGGAGCGCCATTCGGTGTCGATTTGAATGCCGTATAAATCGTAGGGCCCTTTGCGCCAGGGGATCAACTCACGCACGATTTCTGACAGAAGTGCCCTGTCTGCTACGGCAATATCCTCGGCCCGGCCAATTTGCACCGAATCGCTGGTCAGGCACCGCAACGAAGGTGACAAGAGCGGCAGGCGGTCGAGTAATGCTTGCCAGCGCGGCAAATTTCCATGACGGGCAGGGTCCAGTGCGGCGGCGATTTGCTCGGGTAATGTGTCCGCCCAGGCATCCGCTTTCGCTTCCCTGAGCGCCGAATATAAATCCTGGTAAGCACTCATTTCAAGACCAGGGGCGAGTCGAAGTTAAAAGATTGAAACCAGACTTCCGCGCTGCCGCATCCGGCTTCGAGCGCACTAGGCTTTTGGCTGATTTCGAGATCGCTGTAGCCCTGTGCCCGTTTAAAAGCGTGATGCATGTCGGTCTGAAAGTCCTGTTGTCAGTACGCGTGAAGTCGCCGGCCAACAGGCCGGTCGTCGCAATGATTGCCTGATAGCCCCGTACCTTGCGCTGGCTAATGTTGGGAAAAACCGCGGCAACTTTCTCGTCGAATTTCAATGCTTCGATGTCGCCCAACGGACTGGCGTAAATGGAATCTTTGGCTTGCGTCACAACAGAAAAGGGTGGTGGTCGACTGCTGTGTGTCAGCCGATCTGGAAATCAGATCAAGCCGGTATCGAAATGACCGCATTTGACTGCAAGACGCGTCAGTTCCACGTCGTTTTTGATCTTGAGTTTATCGTAAAGCCGGTAGCGGTAGGTATTCACCGTTTTGCTGCTGATAGCCAGCATTTCGGCCATTTCAGGTATCGTTTTGCCTTGTAGGATCAGCGTCACGATTTCAGTTTCCCGCTGCGACAGTTTGGCGAACGGCGATTGGTGATGATTGCCGAGCAGATTTTGAGAAGCCAGATGATTCGCGACATCGTTGCACAGATAGCGCTGGCCTTCGACCGCTTTGCGGATCGCGCAAATCATCTCGTCAGCCGAGGACGACTTGGAGATGAAGCCTAGAACGCCGAGTTTCAATAGTTGCTGGGGAAATGGGCCTTCATTGTAAGCCGACAGGCCGATGATTTTGACATTGGGATTCTGTCGCAAAATACGCCGGCTGGCTTCGACGCCGCCGATGCCCGGCATGCTGACATCCATCAATACCACATCTGGCTTTATTTCCCCCACCATATCGACCGCTTGTTCGCCGGTATCGGCGACTGCCACGACCTGAATTTCGTTGGACGAATTCAACAATGCCTGAATGCCGGTCCTGACCAATTGATGATCGTCAACAAGAAGTACACTAATCATAATTATTTATTCTTTATAATTTTATAATCAGTCAATCGGTGCTGTCGTGGATCGGTTAGAGCGCGGCAACGAATTCCATTACTTTGTTATTATAACGCTGATATTTTGGTTTGTCTGTAAGGCTTTAATGTCAATGAATGTGCATCGCATAACCAAAATATAACCAAAGGGAACTTCTAAAAATTAACGGCTGTCCTTCTCTCGGAGGGCGCTATTCGCGATTTTGGTTAAAAATCCTTAACTTATTTACGTGTCCTTAATCATCTTTCTGTGGGTGAGGGAGTTTTTAGAAGTTCTTCAGGGTAGTTTTTATAAATCATTGAGAACTAAGAGCTATAAGTTGAGCCGCTTGAAGGTGTTAATCCGATTGCATTGGGAAATATGAATCTTGTATCCGTCTAACGAATTTCCAAAAGCCAGGCTTGTTATCGTTGAATGGGAGCGTTCGGGTGGTGTTTCCGTCTGGCCGCCGAAAATCAAGTATGTCAATGCCGCCGCTACCGAATTGCTGGGTTTCGATGAGAAAGAACTGGCCGACAAATCCTTCCATGTCTTATGCCCTGAAAGCGAGGAACAGCCCTGGCGGCAAATTTTTTCGCAAGCTGTCGAAACCGGTGCCGATCAGTATGTGATCGCCGGGGTTGCAACCCGGGCCAATCGGCTGATCAAGGCGCAGTTGTCGCTGTCGCGATTAGTTATGAAAGATCCGGAGCGGTTCAATATTTTGATTCTGATCCAGGAATTCAATGGCAAACAACTTGCCGAAATCGACGGGATGGACGAACCCGGTATCGCCGGCATGGGCGTAAATGTGTGCCGGGATGTCGAATCGGCACTGGTGGAAAGCGAGGAGCGGTTTCGGCAAATGGCCGAAATGACCGGTGAATGGCTGTGGGAACAGGACCCCGGCGGCTTTTATATCTACTGTAGCGCCGCGGTTTATCAGATCCTGGGTTTCAGCCCCGAGCAGGTCGTCGGCAAGCATTACACCGAATTTCTGACTGCGCAGGACAAGGCGGAACAACTGTTTTATGCCGCCAGCCACGAGCCGTTTTACAGCCTGATCAATCATTATCAGCACAAGGACGGTCACCCGGTGATCACCGAATCGACCGGTTTGCCGATTATCGATGCGGCAGGAAAACTGCTCAAATGGCGAGGGGTCGATCGCGACATTACCGCCAAGAAGCAATTCGAGGATGCGCTGATCGAAAGCGAAAAACGCATACGCATGATCATCGAAAGTGCGCTGAACGCGATCGTGATCATGGATTCCTACGGCATCATTCGGGACTGGAATCGTCAGGCGGAACAGATTTTCGGCTGGCGCCGCGATGAGGCCATTGGCCGGCGCCTGGATGAATTGATCATCCCGGAACGCTTCCGCAAGGCGCACCGTCTGGGGCTCGACAATTTCCTGCGCGGCGGTAACGGCAGCATCCTGAACCGGGTGATCGAACAGCCGGCCTTACGGCAGAACGGTTCGGAGTTTCCAATCGAATTGAGCATATCGCCGTTGCGGGTAGGCAATGCCTTCATCTTCAGCGGTTTCATCCATGATATCAGCGCGCGCAAAGCCGCCGAACAGCAGATTCGCCAGGCGCAGGTCAAACTCGCGATCGCGCGTAATGAAATCGATATTGCGCGCAAGATTCAAGCGACGCTGTCGCCCTCAACCCCGATCAAAAACGTGCATTTTGAAGTGACTGGCCGCTGTTTGTCAGCCGACCAGGTTGGCGGCGATTATTATGATTATTTCTATCGCGGCGGCCACCATCTGGACATGGTGATCGCGGATGTGTCGGGCCATTCGATCGGTCCGGCGCTGTTCATGGTCGAAACGCGCAGCGCGATTCGTGCGAATGCCGGCGGCGCCGAATCGCCGGCCCCAATACTGGAATTGTTGAATCGTTTTCTGTTTGAAGACCTCAATAGATCAGATTTCTTCATCACCTTGTTTTATCTGCAATACGATATCGACAACCGGTTGATTCGCTATGCCAATGCTGGCCATCCGCCGCCATTGCTGTATCAACGGCGTCGAAACGCCTGTCGGCGTCTGGATGCGGACGGACTGATCGTGGGTGTCCATCGACAGGTCCATTTTGAAGAAAAATCCCTGCCGATGGAGCCAGGCGACATCATTCTTTTTTATACCGATGGTTTGACCGAAGCGGAGAGTGATCAGGACAATTTTTTCGGCATCGACCGGCTTGAAAATCTATTGCTTGATCATTGTCAGGATGCTTCGGATACGATGATCATTGCCATACTGGATGGTTTGAAACAGTTTTGCCGGACCGATTCGTTCAAGGATGATATTACGCTGATGGTTTTCAAGTGCCTTTGAATCGGCATCCGTGCTGAATATTCCGTAATTTTGCGACGCATACAATTTCGGGTGATTTTTGAGGTGCATTGAACTGTTGTGTCTGATGCATGTCTACAACAGTAATTGCACCTAAGCAACAATCTGTTTGCACTGTAAAGGTGCAATTTTGGCGTTTTTTGCTAAGTTAGTTTTCAATCCTTACTCAGATTGCCAGGGTTTATTTAGAAAATTTAAAATAATCAGTTTGTTGCAATCTGTTCTTTAGTTTTTTGTCTGGCGGCTGGTTTTATCTATTTTGGCATCAAATTTGCTTTATCCTTGGCAAAGGGTTGGCGAAAATCCTGCTACAAGCCCGGCGGAAGATTTTTCATCTCACCGTCACATTTACTAATTAAGATAATTCTGTAATGCACTTTCCATCAACTTATTTGGGGTAAAGTCATGTTAAATATCATCGAAATGTATTCAACACTGCAAGCCTCCATGACGGCTTTGAAAACACTCGCTTCAGGAGATTGGCCTTTTATTTGCGTGGTTTTGGGGTTTTCTCTGCTGGCGTTCGTCGAATTTCAACGGCCGAAAATTCCTCTGCGCCCCAAACAACACATCAACGCTTATCGCGTGAATCTGGGATTGTTTGCGTTAAACAGTCTGCTGATGTCGGCGTTGTCGATAGCCGGTTTATTGCTCGCGCTGGAGCATTTTTCCGGCAGAGGATTGCTGAACGGCATGCGGAGTCCTGTTTGGAGAGCACTGATGTCGTTCTTACTTCTTGACTTTCTGCTGTACGCATGGCACCGGATTTGCCATCAATTCGATGGGCTCTGGATGTTTCACAAAGTCCATCACAGCGATCCTTATTTGAACGTATCGACCGCGTT
The DNA here is from genome assembly GCF_035916875.1 of Methylomicrobium sp. Wu6. Classification (NCBI taxonomy): domain Bacteria; kingdom Pseudomonadati; phylum Pseudomonadota; class Gammaproteobacteria; order Methylococcales; family Methylococcaceae; genus Methylomicrobium; species Methylomicrobium sp. Wu6. The sequence continues at coordinate 2,261 of NZ_JAXUHN010000065.1, read as the reverse complement.
CAGGATTCATATCGCCGAATTGATCATCACAACCGTGCTGAAATCGGCATACATCATTCTGCTCGGCATCGACAAGACCGTTGTGTTTGCCTATGAAACGGTCTATCCGTTGTTCGTGATGTTTCATCACACCAACATCGCGTTTGTAGGCGAAAAATGGCTCGGTCAGGTGATCGTAACGCCGTGTTTGCACCGCACCCATCATTCGATCGAGCGCAAGGAGCACGACAGCAATTATGGCGCTATCTTTTCAATCTGGGACCGGTTGTTTTTGTCGCGCAAGGAAGTCGAGCCGACTGCTGTCGGCATCAAGATTGCCGCGCCGCAAAGCGTGTGGGGACTGGTCAAGTTCGGGTTCGTAAACACTGCGCCGCCGATGCCGGCTCCTGCCTATGCCCGCAGGGTATCGGTCAATATCCATGCGATGATTGCCGAAGCCGCCTACTACAAGGCCGAAAAGCGGGCATTTTCGCCGGGTTATGAATTGTATGATTGGCTCGAAGCCAAAAAAGAAATACTCAGACAGGTCAATGGTAAAGAAAGATCCACGCAGGGCGACCGCTGTATGAATTGCTAAGGGGTTGCCTGAGTCAAGACTAGCGATGCGGCGCAGGCGGGAGCAGACGGATTGATCCCTCTGCTGTCCGTGCTTTTTTAGACCAGATGGGCAGGGTCCAGCAGTGTTTCGAGCTGTTCGCGCGGTATGCCGGTCATTTCTACCGCGACATCGATGACCGGGCGATTTTGTTGATAGGCCGTCTTCGCGATCACCGCGGCTTGGGTATAGCCGATGACCGGATTCAATGCGGTCGCCAGCATCGGGTTTTTCGCCAGCGGCTCGGAGATATTTTCAAGCCGTACGGTGAACCCCGCAATCGCTTTATCGGCGAGTAAACGGCAGGCGTTTCCGAGAATCTCGATACTTTGCAGCAGATTATAGGCAATCACCGGGAGCATTACATTCAGCTGAAAATTGCCGGATATCCCGGCCGTAGTAATCGCCGCATCATTACCGATCACTTGTACGGCGGCCATTGCCGCCGCCTCGGGAATCACCGGATTCACTTTGCCCGGCATGATGCTGCTGCCCGGCTGCAAGGCCGGCAGTTCTATCTCGCCGATACCCGCTAACGGTCCGCTATTCATCCAGCGCAAATCGTTCGCGATCTTGAGTAGACTAACCGCAACCACTTTCAACTGGCCCGATAATTCAACATTAGTGTCCTGACAACTCAGGCTTTCGAAAAACGAGGGGTTCGGTTCGAACGGCAGGGCCGTGTCCCGGCTTAACAATGCCGCAAATTTAGCCGCGAATTCGGGATGTGCATTGACCCCGGTGCCGACCGCAGTTCCTCCTTGCGCTAGGCGGTAAATCCTGATCAGAGCCGCCTCGATTCTTTCTGCACCATTTCGTATTTGCAGCGCCCAGCCGTTCATTTCCTGGCTCATTCGCAGCGGCAGCGCATCCATCAAATGCGTGCGCCCGGTTTTGATCACTCCGTCGAGCGTTGCGGCTTTTGTCTCTATCGTTTCGGCCAGGTGCGCCAGCGCGGGCAGCAGATGGCGATGACAGGCCAGTGCCGCGCTGAGATGAATTGCTGTCGGTACTACGTCATTGCTGCTTTGGCCGCGATTGACATGGTCGTTCGGATGAATTTCGATACCTGCTGCTTGGCTCGCCAGGGTTGCGATCACTTCATTCACGTTCATGTTCGTGCTGGTGCCTGAGCCGGTCTGAAATACATCGATCGGGAACTGACCGTTATGACGTCCGTCGATGATCTGCCGCGCGGCATCGATGATTGCCTCGCTGCGCACCGTATCCAACTCTCCCAATTCCCCATTCGCTTCCGCCGCAATCTTTTTGATCAGTGCAATCGCTTGGATGAAAATTGGCGGCAAGGTCAGGCCGCTGATCGGAAAGTTCTCGACCGCGCGCTGGGTTTGTGGACCGTACAAAGCATAGGAGGGTACCTTGACGTCGCCGAGGCTGTCTTTTTCGATACGATAAGATGGGTTCATTGGTTGGCCTCGTCAAAAGGGTTTCGCAAAAATCGATCTTTTATAAGCTCTTGGAGTCGACTTTGTAGAGAAGGTTTCTGGGGCAGGTTTGAATGTTTCGGCGGAAGAACTCGCATTATGCTAAGTGCTTAGCAGAAAGTAAATTGGTATTGAGAGCCAAAACCAGCGCCGATTTCATCGATAGCCTCCTCAAGTTCGGTAGGTGTAAACGATTGGAATGGCAGCCACTCGTATTTCAT
>NZ_JAXUHN010000064.1:0-26576 GCF_035916875.1 Methylomicrobium sp. Wu6 | reverse complement strand
AAAGAACTTTTATAACTTGTCAAACTCTTTTTCGACTTCCTTTCTCACTCATCCTGTTCAGGATGAACAGGGCTTCTTGCCCAAGTCTTGATGAGCCGACCATTATAACCAGTCTCATTCATTTGTCAACACTTCCGTTTCGGTTTTTTCAAAACCCGGCTGACCTCCCTTTCCCTGTCGGCGTCACCGCCGAAAGAGAGACGCATTATACGCACTCCCCCACACTTTGCAAGTCGATTATTAAAATTTGTAACAAAATTTCGAGAAAAGCTAGACGTCAATCCGATAACACGCTGTTTTTCAATTCAATCCCATGTTACCGAACAGCAATCTCTCAGTTAGCAAGCTTGACTTTCATGAACTTTCTTTTGCCTACCTGGTAGATATGATGAGTACCCACTTCAATTTCCAGTTTGGGGTCGGAAACCTTCTCACCGTCGACCTTGACTCCGCCCTGATTGACCATCCGGATCGCTTCGGATGTGCTGCCGGTCATACCCGCTTCTTTTAATATACTTGCGATGCCATAACGGTCACCCTGAATTTTAATTACTTTCTCTTCAATTTCATCAGGCATCGCGCCGCGCTGAAATCTGGCCTCGAAATTTTCGAGTGCTTTTTGCGCCACCGCCGCATTGTGGAACCGTTCGATGATTTCTTGGGCCAACAGTACTTTGTAATCGCGGGGATTGCCCCCTAATTGACATTCTTGCCGCCATTGCCCAATTTCAGCCATCGAACGGAAACTCAGCAATTCAAAATAACGCCACATCAATTCATCCGAAATCGACATGATCTTGCCGAACATGTCGTCAGGCGCATCGGTGATGCCTATATAATTGTTCAGCGATTTGGACATTTTGTTAACGCCATCCAAACCTTCCAGAATCGGCATCGTGATCACGACCTGCGGTTTTTGGCCGTAAAGCTCCTGTAACTGGCGACCGACGAGCAGATTGAATTTCTGGTCGGTTCCACCCAGTTCGACATCCGCCTTCATCGCAACCGAGTCATAACCCTGAATCAACGGATACAAAAATTCATGGATTGCAATCGGCTGCCCCCCTTTATAACGCTTGCTAAAGTCGTCGCGTTCGAGCATTCTTGCAACTGTATGCTTGGCGGCCAACTGGATCAGGTCGGCCGGAGACATTGCATTCATCCAGCTCGAGTTGAACATCACCAGGGTCTTGGTCGGATCGAGAATCTTGAAGATTTGCTCTTCGTAGGTCTTAGCATTCTCGATCACCTGATCGCGAGTCAATGGCTTGCGTGTCACATTCTTGCCGGTCGGATCACCGATCATGCCGGTAAAGTCGCCGATTAGAAACAGCACTTCATGCCCATAATCCTGGAACTGCTTCAGTTTGTTGATTAGAACCGTGTGCCCGAGGTGCAAATCGGGCGCCGTCGGATCAAATCCCGCCTTGACTCTAAGCGGCCGTTTTTCCTCAAGTTTTTTAACCAAATCCTGTTCGAGCAGCACATCTTGCGCGCCCCTTAATAAATCCGCTACTATTTCCGCTTTCAACCAGTTTCTCCATTAAAAACTCAGTAGATAATCAATATTCAATATTGTGCGATAGGCATTATAAATAAAAAATACTCGTCTATAATTGGCAAATATGAAAAAAAACCGTACAATGGCGTAAGGGCAGAGTTAATTATTACTTTATTATTTTAATTTCAATAACTTATCTTATCATCGTGAAAATTCGATTTTACGCCCCCCTCCTGATAAGTGTGGGTCTGGCGCTTACATCGGCAACGGCCGATGCCAGGACTTCGCACTTGGCCATAAAAAAATATGCGGCTGACGCATCAAAGCGCATGAAAGCGCATACGCGCAAAGCAACGAGCCAACGGGCATCCTCCGGCCGATCGACCATGTCCTATATACAAGGCACGATAACAACGGAGCCCGATCAGCAATACATCGCTTCTCTTGAACAGGTAGAGACCGAGACAAGCCGCATCTCCACGACGCTCTATCCCTTGGCGAAGAGCCGGTTGCACATTCAGAAAACAAACCTTCAAGAGGGGCCACGCTTCGGAACCGTTCGGACTTCTTCAGACATTATTTCTTCGCGTAATCACAGTCTCGGCTACTTGGAATCACATACGCCGCTCGAATCCAAGAAACTTTCCGGTGTGTACGGCGTAATCGAAACGGACCTTGCCGACGCAGGCCACAAGGCGGGCCTGTCCGACGAACTGATCGATGAATTGACCCGTATTTTCGCCTGGGACATCGACTTTGCATCGAATTTACATGCCGGCGATCAATTCACAGTCCTCTATAAAAACTCCCCCGATGCGAGCGACTCCAAAGCCCAACATATCTATGCGGCCGAGTTTGTCAGCCAAGGCAAATTTCTGACCGCCGTCCGATTTGAAGACGCCGAAGGCAATGCGAGTTATTACACCCCCGAAGGCAACAGCCTGCACAAAGCCTTTTTGAGCACTCCGGTCGATTACGCAAGGATCAGTTCGCATTTCAACACCCATCGGAAACATCCAGTCCTTAACCGCATTCGCGCACACAAAGGTGTCGATTATGCCGCCCGCACCGGCACCCCGGTTAAAGCCGCCGGCGACGGCGAAGTCACTTTCCAGGGCCGCAAAGGCGGATATGGGCAGGTGCTGATCCTCAAACACGGCGATCACTATGAAACGCTATACGCCCATCTTTCCGGCTTTAAACGCGGCTTGAACGACGGCGATCATGTGATGCAGGGAGAAGTGATCGGCTATGTCGGCCAGACCGGGCTCGCCACGGGCCCGCATCTGCACTACGAATTCAGGAAGGATGGCGTACATCAAAATCCGGAATCTCTGGAATTCAAACGCCCGATGCGCGTGGACAATCAGCAACTGGCCGAATTTAAAGACCAGACCAAGCCGCTTTTGGCGAAACTTTACCAGACAAAATCCAGAAATTTATTGGCTAAAAACCAGTAATCCTTGTCCGCTTAAATCGACAGGATAAAAAAAAGGGCGGTCTGAAAACCGCCCTTTTTCGTTATGCTGAAAACGATGACCCGCACCCGCAAGTCGTCGTTGCATTCGGATTGCGAATTACAAACTGCGCGCCGTTCACATCTTCCTTGTAATCCACTTCGGCGCCTTGCAAGTATTGGATGCTCATCGAATCGATCAAGACTGTCACGCCGCCGTTGACGACACTGGTATCGTCTTCGTTCACTTCTTCATCGAACGTGAAGCCATATTGAAAACCCGAACAGCCGCCGCCGGTCACATAGACTCTCAACTTGAGATTGTCGTTGCCTTCCTCGGCAATCAGTTCGCTGACTTTCGCGGCCGCGCTATCGGTAAAATTAATTGGATTTGCCATAAGCTTTTAAATACACAAAAAAAGTTGAGGTATAGCAGAAATTATGACTATACCTAGTAAAGGAGTCAAGATTTCCGATCTTGCAATATCACTCCGGATCTGCCGCCGAGTTAAACCATTGGATCTTCACGGATACAATGCCACCGTTCTTAGCCCCAAATCCTCCTCCAGGCCAAACATCAGATTCATATTCTGCACCGCCTGACCTGACGCGCCTTTCACCAGATTATCGATTACCGACAGGACAACGACTGTCTTCCCATCCTGCGGTTGATGAATCGCGATCTGGCAGCGATTGCTGCCGCGCACGCTGCGGGTATCGGCATGTGCTCCTTGCGGCAACACATCAACAAAGACCTCGTCGCGGTATCTTTGTTCATAAAGCGCCGGTAAATCGCGCGCGTCCGCATGGAGGCGTCCGTATAAGGTCGCATGAATTCCGCGTATCATTGGCGTCAAATGCGGCACGAAAGTCAAACCGACCGGTTTGCCGGTCGCCGCACGCAAGCCTTGCCTGATCTCGGGCAAATGCCGATGTCCAGGCACTGCGTAAGCCTTGAAACTTTCGCCGCATTCGCTCATCAGCGTCGCAAGCTCCGCCTTGCGGCCCGCGCCGCTCACCCCCGACTTGACGTCGGCAATCAAATGATCGGCATCGATCAAGCCGTTTTCCAGCAGCGGTAAAAAGCCAAGCTGCACCGAGGTCGGATAGCAACCCGGACAGGCAATCAGCCGTGCGCTTCTGATCGCTTCGCGGTTGACTTCGGGCAAACCGTACACCGCCTCGCCAATCAGATCGGGACAGGCGTGTTCCAGGCCGTACCATTGGCTCCACTCCTTTGCATCCTGCAAACGAAAATCGGCGGACAGATCGATCACTTTCACGCCGCGCGCCAGCAATTGTCCGGCCATAAGCATCGCCGTACCGTTCGGCGTCGCAAAAAACACCACGTCGCATGCGGCCAACGCATCGACATCCGGCGCGGTAAAAACCACATCGATATAGTCGCGGAGGTTCGGATATAACGCATCCACCCGCACGCCTGCGTCCGTACGTGAGGTGACTACCGCGACATCGACCTCCTGATGCAAGGCTAAAATCCGTAACAGCTCCACGCCGGTGTAGCCGGTGCCGCCAACTATTCCTGCACGAATCATTGGTTTAAATCCTTCTTGTTCATTTCTTTGAAATTGCGTGAGTATATAATACTTCCAGATTCGCAAAAATCGATAACTTCAACCGGACACTCGCGACAACCGCTTAATTATGCCCCTACCACTTTCGATACACGCGATAGAGTTCACTCAACCCGGCGGCCCCGAGGTACTCAGTCTCGCGGAAAGACCCATACCCACCCTATCGGCGCATCAAGTGCTGATAAAGGTTGCCGCCGCCGGCGTAAATCGCCCCGATGTGATGCAGCGCCGCGGCGTTTACCCGCCGCCTCCCGGCGCTTCGGATATTCCAGGTCTCGAAATTGCCGGAACGGTTGCTGCCTTGGGCGAAAACGTGCGCCATTTGAGCATTGGCGAACCAGTTTGTGCGCTGGTAACCGGCGGCGGTTATGCCGACTATTGTACAGCCTCGGCCGCGCTTTGCCTGCCTATTCCGGAGGGAATCGATTTTATCCAGGCAGCGGCGCTGCCCGAAACATTTTTTACGGTCTGGAGCAATGTTTTCGATCGCGCCCATTTATCGGCCGGCGAAACGCTGCTCATTCACGGCGGCAGCAGCGGCATCGGCACGACCGCGATACAATTGGCAAAAGCCTTTGGAGCCCGAGTCTTTATTACGACCGGTTCCGATGTAAAGTGCGAATGTTGCGTGCAACTCGGCGCCGATGCCGCAATCAACTATCGGGAGCAGGATTTTGTCGATGCTGTCAAACAGATGACCGATAATAAGGGCGCTGATGTGATCCTGGACATGATCGGCGGCGATTACTTACCCAGAAATTTGAAGTGTCTGGCGAACGACGGCCGACTGGTGCAAATCGCAATTCAGCACGGCGCCAAGGCGGAGATAGATCTCTGGCAGATCATGCTGAAACGCCTGACGCTGACCGGATCGACCTTGCGCGGCCGTGACGATCTTTTCAAGCAGCAAATCGCCTGGAAATTGCGCGAAAAGGTCTGGCCTTTATTGTCATCGGGTAAAATCAGGCCGGTCATCGATAGAGTTTTCGATCTTGGCGATGCCGCCAAGGCGCACGAACGGCTCGAATCCGGACATCATATCGGTAAAATCATCTTGAAGGTATAAATTATAATGTCTTACAGCACACTCATCACCGCCGATGCGCTCCGCGCGCAACTTGACAATCCGGACTGGGTCATCATCGACTGCAGGTTTTCTCTGGTCGACACTGAGCTGGGCGCGAAAAATTATCGGCACGGGCATCTTCCGAATGCGCGCTATGCCCATCTCGACAAGGATTTGTCATCCGCGATTACCAGCCAGAAAGGCCGCCATCCACTGCCTGATTTTCGCGCATTGATTCAAAAGCTGGGCCACTGGGGCATCAACAATCAGAGCCAGGTTGTTGCTTACGACGATGCGGGCGGCGCTTTCGCAGGGCGTCTCTGGTGGCTGTTGCGCACTCTCGGCCATGACAAAGTGGCGGTGCTGGACGGCGGTATCAAGCATTGGCGACAAAAAGGCTATCCGATCACAACCGCGTTGCCGGCGATCAAACCTGCGGCCTTCCGACCCTCTCTGCAAGAATCGTTTTGGCTGACCGCTGGCCAAGTTCAAAACCGTCTCGCCGAAAGATCGATTAGCCTGATCGATGCACGCACACCCGAGCGTTACCGCGGCGAAGTGGAGCCGATAGACCCCGTTGCCGGCCATGTCCGAGGCGCGATCAACCGGCCTTTTCAAGCCAATCTTGCCGGTAGCGGAGAATTCTTGCCCGCCGATCAATTGCACCAACAATTTCAGGCCTTGATCGGCGATAGACCGCCGGAACAGATCGTGCACATGTGCGGCTCCGGCGTGACCGCCTGCCATAATTTGCTGGCGATGGAATACGCAGGACTCAAGGGCTCCAAGCTTTATGCCGGTTCGTGGAGCGAATGGATCCGGAATAAAAACCGGCCGATTGCGAAAGGCAAGTAATTTAAGCCAGCAAAGGCACTACTTATTAGCCCCTTGGAAAGGCTCGGGTTTGAAAACCCCGTCCCAACTATCTGGAATAGCGCCTGCTAATGTAAACAAGCATGTATATCCGTGTATTACCAAACATTTCGGACCGGATGAATATCCCATCCGGCATCAGAAAAGATACTTTTTTATCCATTGGTTCAGCCCATGAAACTTGACAGCGCCCAGATACAACAGCGTTATGACCGCCTCGCGCCTTATTTCGACTGCCTTGAAGCGATGATGGAGGGCCTGTTTTTCAAAAGTTGGCGAACAAAACTTTGGGAGTCCGTCGAAGGCCAACACATTCTCGAAGTCGGCGTCGGCACCGGCAAGAACTTCGACTATTATCCTGCCGGCGCCCGCATCACCGCGATCGATTTCAGCCCGAAAATGCTGGAGCAGGCTCGGAACAAAAAGAACAGAAAACACAGCAATGTGGATCTGGAACTGATGGATGTGCAGTCGCTGCATTATGCCAGCAACAGTTTCGACACAGTCGTAGGTTCCTTTGTATTCTGCTCGGTGCCTTCGCCGATGAAAGGCTTGAAAGAATTGCACCGGGTCTGCAAGCCGGGCGGGCGGGTTTTATTGCTGGAGCATGTAATCAGTTCAAGACCGGTTTTGGCCGGCATAATGAATCTTTTGAATCCCCTGGTCGTCTCGCTGGCCGGCGCGAATATCAATCGCAATACGGTCAAAAATGTGCAGGCCTGCGGCTTTCGAAAGGTGCGCGTCGATGAGCGCAGCAGCGATATCATCAAATTGATCGAAGCGGTCAAATGACCGGAAATTCTATCTTGAGCGATGGATTTGAGTAAAATATAAGGAGTTTTTGAATTGATAATTGACGTGAAACCAAAAGTAGAAGATTTAGTTCAAACACCGATACCTACACGGCACGGCGAATTCATCCTGCATTATTACAGTAACAATCTCGATGACAAGGAGCATGTCGCGCTGGTCCGAGGCAAGGTTGACGGCATCGAACATGTACCCGTGCGCATCCATTCCGAATGCTTTACCGGCGATGTGCTCGGATCGAGGCGTTGCGATTGCGGCGAACAACTCGACATGGCGCTGCAAATGATTGACGAAAAAGGCGTTGGCATCCTGATTTATCTGCGCCAAGAGGGGCGCGGCATTGGCCTTTTAAAGAAGCTTCAAGCCTACAATTTGCAGGATGCGGGCATGGATACGGTCGATGCGAACATTCACCTGGGCCATCTTGCCGACGAACGCGAATACGACATTGCCGCTTTGATTCTGCGCTCCCTAAACGTCAAATCGATCGAACTGATCACGAATAATCCGAAAAAAATCGAAGGCCTGCAAAAACTGGGCATGAATGTTGTGGATCGGATCCCCATTGTTGCCGCAGCCCACAATGACAATCTCGATTATCTAAAAACCAAAGCCAGAAAGATGGCGCACATGCTGTTTGAGCGCAAAAAGGAAAACGAGTAAGCACCTTTAGCTATACCGCTGTTGTGAATCAGCGCGAGGAAGAGGAACCGGAACATAGCCAGGCACGTTTGACGCGGGCGAAAAATCAATACAGCCGGTACCTTGCCAAATAACCGAAATGATCCGAAACGATCGGATAGAAACGATCATTGAAGATCGTGTCCATCGATTCGATCCGCATCGGATGGCCATTACGCTTGAAAATAAAGTCGATTCGACAAGGCGGATGATTTTTCCAGCCATCGATTTGACCCCGATAACTGGGTTCGTAAAAGCGTTGTGGATGCAGTTCACTGAACTGATCCACATACTCGGCATTGCCGACGACATGATGATACGCCTGCCCTCCGGCGGGCGCGTTGAAATCCCCCGCGATCAGCTCGCCTCTGACGCCGAAATGCCGGCGCGAATCAATCAAGCGTCGCAAATTGGCGTATTCTTCATAAAAGCCGTGATGCGCCCAACTCAAATGCACATTCGCGATATGCAGCAGGCCAAACCACGGCACATCAATACAGGACATTGTCACATTTCGCGACATGTAATTGTCCTTGCGCTGATCACAAGACACATAAGCCGAATGATTATGTCGCATCGGATAGCGGCTCATGATCGCGGTGCCTTCACGCCAACGGCCGAAACCGATGTGGCTCCAGTCCTGATGAATGTGATACCAAAGCCCCCAGTGCCGCAATTTGCCGCAAATCCGGAACGCCATGTTAGAAGGCGACTCGCCGTACGGATGCGCGATCGGATCGTGCATGTACTCCCCGACCTCCTGAAAACAAATCAGGTCGATTTTCAGGTGGGCAATCGCCTCAGCGATGATCTGCACCTCACGCTCATGCTGATGCATCGCATCAAACGGACAATGGCGCGGATGCTGCTGGTATGTATGCAGATTTAGCGTTAGCAGCGACAGTTCCATAAGCGCCGACGATTGGCGGATTGTAAGCCCGAAATGACAAGTATCGATGCATTTTACCCGGCAAATATGTAAGTTTTGTGACCAAAAGCAAATCGGGGCCGCCGTCTTTCCGCGATCAGAACACAATTTCATCCCGCAGAACGCTTTCAACCAGCCTGATCCAATAAGCTACGCCGATCGGCAGGATCTGGTCGTTAAAGTCATAATGCGGATTATGCAGCAAGCAACTGTTATGCGATGCGCCGTTGCCGATCCAGATATAACAGCCCGGTTTTTGCTGCAGCATGAACGCAAAATCCTCCGAGCCCATGCACGGCGTGGGCTGAAGATTGACGCCTTCAGCACCGGCAACCGCAATGGCGACCTTTACCGCAACGGCCGTTTCGGCTTCGCTGTTGAAGGCGACCGGATAACCCGGATTTTCGGGATTGAAAGCGATTTCCGCGGCAACGCCGAGTCCGGTACAAACCCCCTCGACGATTTGACGAATTTTTTCGCCGATAATCTGCTGTACGCTGGATTTGAAACACCGAAAAGTACCGCGAATCACCGCTTCTTCCGGAATCGCATTCCAGGCATTGCCGGCGTGAATCTGAGTAATACTGACTACCGCCGAATCAGCCGGATCAATTGTCCGGCTGACGATCGTTTGCAGCGCATTGACGATTTGCGCGGCCGCGACGACCGCATCGGCGCCCAGATGCGGCATCGCGGCATGCGTTGCCCGGCCTTTTACGCGAATTTCGAAACAGTCGAAGGACGCCATCATCGGCCCCGGCCTGACCGCAAAATGGCCGACTGGAATATCCGGAAAATTATGCATGCCGAACACCTGTTCGACCGGAAATTGTTCGAACAAACCGTCCTCGATCATTTGCCTGGCGCCGGCGCGGCCCTCTTCGGCTGGCTGAAAGATGAACACCACCGTGCCGTTGAAGTTCGGTTTTTCGGCCAATAGTTTGGCCGCGCCGAGCAACATCGCGGTATGGCCGTCATGGCCGCAGGCATGCATTTTGCCGTGATGTTCGGATTTATACGAAAAAGTATTTTTTTCTTCGATAAACAAGGCGTCCATGTCCGCGCGCAATGCAATTTTCCGTGGGCTGTCGCCCGACGATAATGTCGCAACCACGCCGGTTTTGCCGAGCCCCCGATGCACAGCCAAACCGAATTCCTTCAGTTTTTCGGCGACAAAACGCGCCGTTTCGACTTCTTCATAGGCGGTTTCGGGATGCTGATGAATGTGTTGCCGCCATGCGCGCATATCCGCATGAAGTTGTTGCAGATCATAGCTGTCAATCATAAGTTTCCGCGTCGTTAAATTTTCAAGCGTTATGTCTTTCCTACAGGACATAGTCAAGCGAGTCGATTTGCCGCGCAAGCCATGCCAAAACTTCCTTGCCGTTTTTACAACTAACTTGATCGATATTGAGCTTTTTTCCTCCGGCCAGACACTCCCAGCGCAGCAACTGGTTTCGGAGTTGCTGCCTTTCGTTCGCCGTTAAATGAAAGCGCTCAAGCAATGTCTGTATTTGCGCCGGTTCCGGCGCCGAAATCAAGCTCTGGAGACCACGCAGTTCGGCCAATAAGGAATTTACCACCGGCAATTGCGCGGCAATCAGCTCCGCGACCTGATTGGGTTGTAAATTTTGCGCAGGCGAATGCCGATTGTCCGAAACGACTTTCAACGTCTGAATCAGTTCGCCGCTCGAAAAGCGCATTGCAGTTTCGTAAAACGCGGAAGCCTCCATATCGTAAAGATACGGCTCGGAATAATCGAGTTGCGGATTCGATGCGGTTCGTAGCGTCTCGGCCGGGCACGGCGGAGAAAACACCAAAGGCGGGTAATAATTTTTCCGCGTGTCCGCATCGATGATTTTACCGGCCAAAAACACGCGGCCCACCTCATGATCACCGTGACCTGCGATGCCGATATTCAGCATGATCGGCTTGTCGGCCATACCCACTCTTGCCTGTGTATAAGCCACACCCGCCGCCATCGCGCATTTACCGATGCCGGTCACGGTAAGGCTAATCTGATCCTGGCTGTAAACCTCGAAAGGATGACTGCTCAGATCTTTTTTCAACCTGAAACGCTCGATCAGCGGCCTGGCCTCGCAGGGTAGGGCGGTATGGATAAAAATCGTCTGGGTGGGTGTCGGCATAGATTGGGGAAGGATTCTAGCGGTCTGAACTCGGCCGGGTCGGCGGCATAATCTTACGAAAAGTCAGATTGATCCGGGGATTTTTCGCTTGCCTGGTTTTCGGCAAAGCATGCACCCAATGATGTTGCAAAGCGCCGGCCATGATCAATAAATCCCCGTGCTCCAATACAAAATCCAGATTTTCGCGGTGCTTTTTATGATGCAGTCTGAACAGGCGCGTATCGCCCAGGCTCAACGACGCAATCACCGGATCGATGCCGAGCTCCTTTTCATTATCCGCATGATACCCCATCGAATCCCGGCCGTCGCGGTACAAATTGGCCAACACACTGTTGAATGTGCAACCGCCAGCTATTTCGACCCGAGTCTTGACCGCGGACAATTCTGCGCTCCACGGCATAGGCTCATGGGCCACGCCGGAATAGGTATAAACAGCGTCAGCGTCGCCGTACCAACACATCAGGCGAGGAGCCTTGCACCACTTGCCGAAGATAAAAATCAATTCCTCCCGCCATGCTAGCGTCCGGTAAAAATCCGCAAACAGCCGGTCGGCTTCCGATTGCGCATAAAACGCCTTGGCCAAATAGATTTCGCCGTCGTAGGGACAACGATTGGTTCTATCGCTCCGCAAAATAATTTTTCAACACGTCGTCGAGTTAATAGCGGCGCCAAATAACGACTTCGTCGCCCCCCCCTAACATCATATTTCGACAATATAAGCCCCGTACCCGACGACCCTTTTTTTATCCCCTGCTGTATCGCCGGAATTACGTAAATCGATGTTCTTGACGGCCAGCGACTTTTCCCTCGCCAACTTCAATAGGCCGCTTACGCCGACCCGACCGCAGGCCGAATCAAATCCCAGACTTTCATATTGTAAATGTTCAATCGCCACGCTGGTCTCCTTGTCGAGTTTCTGACAAGTCGCATAATCGTGATAATGGCTCAGATCCGAGCTGATTACGATCAGCGTTTCCTCGCCGCCCCACAGCAACTCAAGTACTTGACTGACCTGCTCGGCAGGCGCATCGCCGGTCACGATGGGCACGATCTTGAAATCATCCAGCGTTTCCTGCAAAAACGGCAGGTGTACCTCTAAACTATGTTCCAGCGCGTGAGCCTGTTCCATATAATCGACAAAAGGCAATTTCGCGATCATGTGCACCGCCTGCTGATCGACCTCGATACTGCCGAGCGGGGTGATGAAGTTCTGCGCATTGGTGATCGCCAAACCATGAAAACCGACCCGATGCGAAGGCCCGATCAGCACCACTCGGGTAATCACATCGTGCGCCTTGATCAGCCGAGCATAGGCGCTGGCGGCCACAGGACCAGAATAAATGTAGCCTGCATGCGGCACAATCATCGCCTTGGGAACTTTTGATGCGGTTTCGGCATCATTAAGATATTGATCGAGCAGCAGATGCAGTTGCTGAGGCTCGGCAGGGTAAAAGGTCCCTGCTACAGCGGGTTGTCTATTCATATCGTTGCCTTCTCTCCTAAATCAATCCAAATCGCGTTATCAACCCCTGAACAATATTGCAGGTTGATTTTATTATTCTAATAATTAATGACCAATTGAATTTTTAATGGTTCCTGGAGAATGGCGATGACCGAATTTGTTTCCGCCGATACTGTCAAAACCCTGTACTGGCATGTACTTGACGACGGCCGGGTGCAATGCGACGCTTGTCCGCGCTTTTGTAAACTGCACGAAGGCCAGCGCGGCCTGTGTTTTGTACGGCAGAATCTGGATCGGCAGATCGTGATGACCAGCTACGGACGCTCCAGCGGTTTCGCAATCGACCCGATCGAAAAAAAACCGCTGAATCATTTTCTACCCGGCACGCCGGTATTTTCGTTCGGTACTGCCGGCTGTAATCTGGCCTGCAAATTTTGCCAAAACTGGGACATCAGCAAATCGCGCGAAATGGATACCCTGATGAGTAAGGCTTCGCCAGAGGCGATTGCCCAAACCGCGCTCGACCAGGGCTGCGCCAGCGTCGCCTATACTTATAACGATCCGGTCATCTTCCACGAATATGCGATCGATACCGCGCAGGCCTGCCGCAGTCTCGGCTTGAAATCGGTCGCGGTTTCGGCCGGCTATGTGACACCGGCCCCCCGGGCCGAATTTTATCAATGGATGGATGCGGCCAATATCGACCTGAAAGCGTTCAGCGAGCGCTTTTATCACCAAATCACCGGCGGTCACCTGCAACCGGTGCTCGACACACTCAAATATATCAAGCACGAAACCTCGGTCTGGCTGGAGTTGACGACCTTGATCATTCCCGGCGAAAACGATGCGGACGCGGAGATTGAAGAAATGACACAATGGGTCGTCGAAAATCTCGGGCCGGACGTGCCGATGCATTTTACCGCCTTCCATCCCGACTGGAAGATGCTCGACAAACCGCCCACGCCGCGTCATTCGCTGCTGAAAGCCCGGCAAATTGCGATCACCAATGGCATACGTTACGCCTACATCGGCAATGTGCATGACAAACTGGCCGAAAGCACCTACTGTCACGGCTGTGGCAAATTATTGATCGGGCGAGACTGGTATGAATTGTCGGACTGGAATCTTGACGCCGCCGGCAATTGCAAATTTTGCGGCGCGACTTGCGCGGGTATCTTTACCGAAAAACCCGGAACTTGGGGCGCAAAACGCCGTAGCGTGCTGATGAGTTGAACCCGGTTTCTGTCCGACAAATTTCTACGGTTGCGGAAAAACCGAGACGCTTACATAATACTACCTTGAGTAAGGGATTTACTATCTGCCAAATGCTGATGCTGAAATGACGGTTGCCTAAGCCGAAAAAACATCATTAAATAACTAAAACGATAACATTATGATGCTCTCCAGACGACGTTTTTTAGGTTATGGCGGCGCAGGCATGCTTGCAATTGCCAGCGGTTGCAAGCCGACGAATTTGAATTTATTGCCGGCGGAAAACGAAATCGCTACGCTCAAGCTCTTGCCGTTGGCCGAGAGAACAAAGCTCGCAAAGCTGAAAAACAATCTGTTGGGCTATCCGATCAACATGAATACGCCGCCCGAAGCCTTTTTTGCCTGGCGCAAGCAACTCAATGATGCTGGCATTGGCATGTTTGCGTTCAACAATGTCGGCAACCCGTACAAGGAAAGTGCGATACCTTACAACACGCATGATTTTGAACGTGAAGTGATCCATCGCTTCGGCAAACGCTATGCGTTTCCGGCCGACGATACTTGGGGATTTCTTTCGCATAGCGGCACCGACAGCAACATGCACGGCATGTATATGGGCCGAACGATTCTGAAAGGTCGAACCGGCGTGTTGCCGAAAGCCTATTTCACGAAGGAAGCGCACTACTCGGTGCAAATTTTGCGCGACTTGCTCGGACTTGAAACCGTATTTGTCGACACGCTGCCGGATGGCGGTATGGATCCAGGCGATCTCGCGCAAAAGCTTGCCGCCAATCGACCACAGCCGGCTTTGGTAATCGCGACGATCGGCACCACGTTCAAAGGCGCAGTCGATCCTATCGACCGTATTCAAGAAGTCCTCGAAGAACATCCGAGCTATCTGCATCTGGATGCGGCGCTGTTTGGCGGCTATCTGCCCTTCACCAAGCATGCCGACATTGTCGCCTATCAATTACCGGGCAAACCGGCGGCGCGCTACGATTCGATCGCGGTTTCCTGCCACAAATTTTTCGGCTTTCCATCGCCCGCAGGCCTTTTCATTACCACGCAAAGCCATTTCGATGAGTTCAATGCGCTGTTCAGCAAGATTCACAATCCCGAATACATCCATCATGTACCGGGCACGATCACCTGTTCGCGCGACGCGGTCAAACCGGCGGAATTTTATTTCTTTTCATCGCCGGAAGCGATGGGAAAACTGACCGAAGATGCTCGCTCTATGATGCAAAATTCGGATTATTTTCTGCAACAAATGCAGTCCCTCTTTCCTAAGCGAGATGCGGTGCGCGCGAACGAGCTATCAAACACGATTTATTTTAAAAAACCCACAGATCGGATCGTCAAAAAATATTCGCTGGCCACAATGCATTTGGCTATAAACGGCCAACAGCAGGATTATGCGCATGTGGTCGTGATGCCGCATGCTGACCGGGCAGTCATTGACGCATTTATGAGCGACTTGAAGTCGGATTCGGCTCATTTATAAAAATTTCGCTCCGATCTTTTTCTTGTGTTACCGACGCTCTCCCAGAGTAAGGCTCCGACGTGTGTGGATAAGCGGGAAAGCATGGAAATGTTCGATTAATTTTTGAAAACACCCAAAGCTACCCCTTCCTCGCTTTCGAACAACGCTGAGAAACCGGTAAAACTCACGGCTGTGACGAGCAAGGGACGCTTGTGTATTTTCCGGTCAATAGTTCCACGACACCGGCATTACTAATTTTTTTGCCGTCGACAACCGAATGGTCCTGATAGCCGCCTACGATCATGTCGGGAAAACCATCGGCATTATGATCGCTGCTTCCGCTGACCGCAAAGCCGAAATAATTATTCTGAATGTGGCCGTCGAAGGTCAGAAGTTCCTCGGCGTCGCAACCGCGATGCAAGGACACTCTGCCCGTGTTCGCCAGTTTTTTGCCTTTCACGACAGGGTCGTATTTATAGGCGCCGACGATGAATTTGTGCCCCACTTCGCTCGGAAAAACACCGGCATCGCTGATAGCGCTACCGAACAATGCGCCTTTTTGAGGCTCTTTATTATGATAAAGACTAAACTTTGGTAGCGTTTTTCCATAAAAGACGTGCACAGAACCGGCGTCCTGGAAAGTTTTTTTCGGGGCGTCCTGCGTAGCTTCTTGAACATAATCTTCCTGTGGCGCTCCCGCCAGCACATCCGCCAAGCCGTCGCCATCGACATCTGCACTCGCCACTGCGAAACCGAGACGATCGCCTGCGTGCTCCCCTCCAAGACGTAAGGTTGGCCCAACTCCTCCATTACCCAGCAAAATAAGATAGACTCCGCCCGCATCCTTCATTTTTTTGCCGCTGCTGTTTTGCGTGTCAACGCCGTAAGCACCGATTATCGCGTCAACTTTGCCGCTTTGATCCGCATCTGTCGAGGCAACACTAAAACCGAACAGATCGCCCTTGTTTTCACCCTCGAATTTATGCAGCAAGGCGTGAGCCGAGCCTTTATAAGAATAAACATATGCTGCACCCGCATCTGTTATTTTTTTGCCGGTGCTGGTGTCGACCCTATCCGCTTTCCAGGCGCCCACGATGATCTCATTCCAGCCGTCGGTATTGATATCCTTCATAAAACTGGCCGCATTACCCAGATTATCGCCAGCCGACTCGCCTTCGATACGAAATAACTCACTGCCGTCAGCTCCTGAAAAGACATATGCTATTCCCGCATCCTTCAGCTTTTTATTTTTATTATCGACAGCAATATTCACATCGGCTTTTGGCGCACCCACGATAATATCGGGTACGAGATCGCCATTTACATCCCCGCCACCCGCTACTGCGCTGCCAAATTGATCGCCGGCCGCGCTCCCCGTAAATTCGATCCGCTTGGCTTGATCTGCGAAATTACCCGAATAGACATAGACCGAACCGGCATTGCTTAAAGTCTTTTTGCCTTCTTTTTTATCAAAGCGAGGCACTCCGACAATCACGTCGTCGAATCCGTCCTTGCCGAAACCGACGATGACCTTGTTATCAATGTCTTTGTATGTATAGATAATATCGCCCGCATTGGCGACACTATAACCGAGATAATCGCTTTTCTTTTCGCCGCTGAATTGATTCAACAAGTTAGCATCGAACGGAAAGGGATCATCTTCATCCGGAACACCATCATTATCGTCATCCGGATCAGCATTATCGCCAATCCCGTCGCCGTCGTTGTCATTCCATTCAGTGGGGTCATCTGGAAAAGCGTCTTCTTTATTCAGATGACCATCACCATCCCTGTCATCATCGCACACATCGCCAATGCCATCTTTATCCTGATCGGCCTGATCCTCATTTTTTGTATTTGGGCAGTTATCTATGTAATCGAGAACCCCATCGTTGTCTAGATCGCCGGGAAGATAACGAGCCAGAGCAAGGCGTTTCTGGCTCACTAAGTTGGTTGTTATCGAGGCCGCCCCCGCCAACACGATGCGATAATCATTCGCTTGCTGTACAGCGGCGAAAGCCTGATCCGAACCTGCACCGAAACTGGTGCTGAGTTTACCGTCGCCGCTGAAAGAGGTATCAAGGCTGCCGTTTTGATTATAACGTACCAGTACGAAATCAAAGTCATTGATTCCAACTTGCGTATAACCGGCCACCAGCAATTTACCGTTAGGCAATTCCATTACCTGATAAGCCCGATCATTTCCTGAACCAATCGGCGTTCTGACAATACCATCTCCGCTGAAAGTGGTATCTAGGCTGCCATTTTGATTGTAGCGCACCAGTGCAATATCCTCATTACCGCTCGTCGTGCTGTAACCGGCAACTACGTATTTGTCTTTGTCTGGGCCTTCGACTGTTAATTGAATCACCGAAAGACCCTGGTCATCGCCGCTGCTTATCGAAGTTCTTTTTAAGCCATTCGAATTGAAACCCTTATCGAGAGTGCCGTCAGCGTTATAGCGCGCGACCGCAAAATCATCGGTATTGGTAGCGGCATTATTGCTGAAACCGGCCACGAAGAGTTTGCCGTCAGCCTGCTGAATCATCGAAAAAACAACATCGTTACGCATGTTTCCAAAATCGGTCGTAACTTTTCCCGGCTCGCCAATAGGACTAAAACTCGTATCGAGAGAACCGTCGCTGTTATAACGGACCAGCGCAAAATCACTGTCGGTTGCCGTACCGCTAAAGCCCGCCACGACTAACTTATGCTCCGGTGTTTCGACCACCGCTTGAGCGCCGTCCTCGAACACATCTAAATCGACCCTCGAATGCGGCGGCGTCAGCACGATCCCGCCATTGTTGAAATTGGTGTCCAAAGAACCGTTGGCGTTATAACGGACCACCGCAAAATCGCTGGTCGGCTGCGCATTCGAATTCAAAGCCAGCCCAACCACGACCAACTTACCGTTTGCCTGCTGAGTCACCGCGAAAGCCCCTGCATTACCGCTGCCCACGGTCGTGTTGACGATGCCGTCGCCGCCAAAATTCGTATCCACAATGCCATTACTTGAATATCGCACAGCGGCAAACCGATCAAAAGCGCCGACGCCGTCATTACTGCGGCCGACCGCAACCAGTTTGAGGTCGTTTTGTTGCTGGATCAGATCCTCGGCCACCGAGAACGAGGCGCCCGCGGCAGTCGTCACCAAACCGTCGTCGCTAAAACTAGAATCCAGCGTCCCCGCAGGTAACGCAAATAAAGAATTCGAAAAAATCAGCAACTGAGCAACAAGTATCGTTTTTATAACGCCCTTAATCATAAGACTTCACCTAAATTCAATTTGCGTCGGAATGTTTCATTCTAACACCAAGAATTTTCCGCATGTAAATCCACATACCTACAGAACATGTATTTGAAAAATACGCAGATCTATAGTGTGCTGAAAATCGCGTATTAAACAATTGGTAAGATTACCAAGTTTCAGATAATTAAGCGGCGTTTATCCGCTACTTTCCTATTATTTGCGTATTCATCGAATCAAATCCGTATTTTTAAGTCGAATTGATGTATTGAGAAACCCAACAGGTTTCGTTAGTAAGTGAATAGCAACAAGTTCATTGGCATTTCTTGAGCTCTCTAAGTCATTGATTTGCTATTCACAGGTTGCAAACGAACTTCTCGCGAAGCACTTATCAGTTTTTTGCATCTTCAAATATTTTTTCAATGAAGTTAACTCTTGGGAGGCGCGAATTGCTTTTCTGAGGGCTTGTAAATTAACTCGTTGTAGGAGGGTAAAATGATGAATATTATCAAAGCAGGGGTAGTTTCGGGTTTTCTGGTTTTATCTCTATCCACCGGAAATATCAGCAAAGCCGGGGTCGCCGAAGGCGTTATGGCCAATAGAATCAGTACAGCCATTGCCCATCTTGAAGCTGCCCAAAAAGCGCTTGCTGCGAATGAGCAGGATACGGCTCAAGAACATATGAAGGCGGCAACGCAGTCTTCGAAAGATATCTTTGGCGGCTCCTTGGAAGTCAAGGCGCAACGCGGTTCCCGAGCCATCGCCAATGCCCGGCGTCTAGCCCGCGAAGGCGATACTTCCGGCGCTTCAGTTACTTTGAAAGAGGCCGAGGAAATTTATAAATCTTTACTTCAGCCGGAAAAATCGGGGGGGCGGGGCGGCCTCAATTAATGCATAACTACCCATAACACGTTATGGTGAGTGTGGACACGCGAGCCTCAATATTTGCCACTCAGATGTGTTGAGGTTCGCGCCCTTACGTCGGCATAGAAATTAACTTCGTACGAGCGTTAACGATTTCAAATGCGATTGTGCCGAACGTAACAATAGCCAAAACGAAATTGTGCGGACAGTGCCTTATGCCCGTCCGGCGTAGGCCCTTTAGTCCATAAAGATTAGTAATTCCAGGACAAACCGCTGATATCAAATTGAAAGGTCTGAGTGGGCTCACTGAAGAAGTCGGCTGTGATGGTAAGGACATTGGCCGCTTCGGTTAACTGGATAAAGATATCCGCATTGCTGATGTAAATCCCCGGCGTAGTGTCGTTTTCAGCGGGGGATGCCTCGAAAAATTGAGTCAGGCCGTTGTCGAATTGGGCGGTAATGCCGCAAACTCGCGAATTGCACTGGGACCGGCTCTTTTGTAGTCCAAAATAGACATCATGAGAGTTGTCATAGTTTTTTCGCAAGGTCAGAACCGCACGTTGTTTTCCCTCGTTTGGCGGGCTGAATTCGATTTCGTTCAGCGAGTAAATTGTCGCTGTTTGGATCATACCACGCCCCAATTCGTCTTCTTCCTTTAAGTACGTCCATTTTGTTTCCTGCTTCTTCTGCGCCGCCGGTTTAACGGATTCTCCAGCCTCAATTGGTGTATGGGTAAACAGGATTGAATAAACTTGATAGACGCCGACTAAAAATAAGATGAGAAAAATGATTAAGATTTTATAAGCGATATTGCTTTCGGCGGGCAACCCATACTCACGAGCAATTCGATTGCGTCGATCGGTATTGCGGACGCTGACCGCCAGCCAAAAAATGAGCCATAAACCCAAAGTTACAATACTAAAAAGCAAATGAAGGCCATGACTCGTTCGATGCTTTGCCATCTCGGCATAAGCAAACATGATTTGTGCTTCGCTGGGTGGTGGGCTGGGCTGCTTATGAAATGGCATTTTGTTTCAGTGGCATCAAGGCTTGGCGAGTTATGAAGCGATAGTGGAGCGCGGCTTCCTCCTCGGGTCTGCGGTGCAATTCGGGAGGGATATTTTAATCAGCTAGCCAGACATGCGAATCTCATAACTAAATAACGGTAGCAAAATGATAGACCTTTCAAACAAAGTCGGCAAACCAAATTCCCGCTTCTTCGATGACTTGATATTGACCAACCAATGCAGGACCGAAGGTCAGGCTCCCACTTTTCGGATTCCAGTTCGGTCATCCGCCCGGCCGGCTTTTCTTGTTTTTCCGGGTCCGGGTTTACTCGCGGCGACTAAGCGTCCGGTCGAGACATCGCGCAATTCGCAGTGCACACCAAGGCCTCCGTGAATGGTTTCTTGATCGAAAGCCGCTTGTTTTTCTGCAGACAAGAATTGCCAGTGCCAGATCGGCAAGTCGTTACCCGTAAAAAATCGAGTCTTGCCGTCGGCGCGATGATCCGGAGCGATGGCGGCCTGTTGAACTCCCGTTTGTTCTTTTTCTTTAACGGGTAAAATTTCTCGCCGATCCTTGGTGAAAATATGAAGTTGACCGTTTGGGTCGATTATTACCCGCTCATAGGTTTCTGCGACTGAGAAAATCGGTGTTACCAAGAGCAAGACGGCAACATAGCGCCATGCCGATAGAGTCGGATTAAACTTTGCATTTGTCTTTGTGAACCGGTCAATCATTGACGCTTGACTGCGTACGAGACAGCCAAACAATTGCCTAAAAACTGTGCGACTCAGGGGTTTAAAAACTGCATTTTAAAATATGCCCCAAATTATTAAACTATCCGGCATCCGCGTTCGGGCATCATAACATTACGCCGGAGGTTGGTTGCCAAAATCAAAAAGCGGGAATTGCAGCCCATCATCGATCAGCAATACGAGTTTCTGGCCGAAACACGATCATTCACTGCAAAGAAGAGCTACTTAAAAGGTTAACGCCTTCAAAAAGTTTAGATTACTTGCCACTCAGGACGGAAATAGCAACGATTAAATATGAAAACCCCATAAACAAAAAGCCTATAGGGTATTCATTTTATCGTCTCTTTACGCCTGCAAGCGCTAATTCAATATTTTACAAAAATTGTGATTACTGATTGCCGGCTTTAATGTGTTCCGCTGCCGCTTCAGCAGCTTTGGTCGCCAATTTTCCATGTTCCTTGCCTTTCATTTTTCCGTGGTCTATAGCCGATTCCAGTGATTTTACCGCGGCAGCCAGATGAGTTTTAGATTCGCCACTTGCGAGTTCGACGGCAACTTTCGCATGACTCAAAGCCTCTTTTGCATGCGTGACCAAAATTGAATTGTGTTCGGCTTTTCCATACTGAATCGCCATATTGGTATGTTCCAGAGCTGCATCCGCATGTTCTTCGGCAAATACCGGAGCACTTAAAAGACCCAATAAAGCCGCACCGATCAATGTTATTTTTTTCATATTATCCTCTTGTCATTTACTACTTACGATAACCCTGACCGTTTAGAACAAACATTCGGACAAGATCGAGAATATGCATAATATCACGTTGGGACAGGATAAAATGATTTATTAATTAGAGTTTACTCAGTAATTATAACCCTTTGATATGGAATAGGTATTGTTGAGATTTCGGTATAATTATGTACGAAAGACGAGTCCTAACTGGCAAAAACCGTGCACCGATAATCCGAACCTATAGCTCGAAACAACTCACGATTGCAGAATTTGATTGGCCATTTGAGATAGCGTTGGATAAAAACAGAAGACAACGTATACGGGAATCCGAGGTGCACGCGATCAGGTGGTCCGTAATTAGGTAACGTGGAGCGCATTGTGGGACGAGGTATATTCTAATTCGAGCGGATGGTGGTTTTAGCCGCAATGGGCGAAGAGTCAACAGGGGGATTCAACATTAAGATAACGCGGTTGGTGTTAAGGCAAGTCGTTTCATTAATTATACGGCAGCTATTGCCTCCGGCGCCCCGATCCGTCCTGCTTCGCCCGCTCCAACCCAACAAGTGGATCGGAGCTCCGCTTCACAATGACTTTACGCCGTGTCGCGATGCCTTGCAGGTTTGCTCCGCTTCGCTTTGCGAACCCGCCCGGCTCTACGGCTATCGGGGACTAAAAATCTTCGCTTCGCCTTGCTCAGCTTCCAAGATTTTCAGCGGTAGCTTGGATACAATAGATTACGATTTTTTACCAAAGGTAATCGTTACTTTCCCATTTAAAGGGTAGGATTGTTTGACAGTTTTGCCTTTGGCATTTAATACGGTTCCTTTAATTGTTCCTACAATTGTTGCGGTTCCTTTACCAAGGGTAGTTGCGTTCGTTATTTTAAATGGTGTATAGGAGATCTTTTTCAAGACAAACGTCGGAGAAGACAGGTGAGGATAGGCAGCGACCATAAAATTATTAATTTCATCATCGATCTCCGTAGTTGTTGTTGAATCCAAAGACCATGTCAGTGTTTTGCCCTTTATGTCGGATACGGAACCAGTAATCATGAGGCTAGGAGTTGCTACACTGATCACATCAAGCTTCCCTTCCGTTGTCGAACCATTGTCCACTGTGATAGTCGCCGAAGCATTTCCGGTTATCGGCGTTGATTTAGTCTTTCCGGATTTGTAATCGATTTCGTATGTTCCTGCCCACGACCCGGCGGCAAGCTCCGAAAGTGTCACACTCGGCGTTGCAGCGCCGGACACTTGGAACGTTTGAGCGAGAATTAAGGATGAGAAAAGAAATAAACTTTTGCTGGAAATATTCATAGTCATTTAAAATTTAAATTGATGGTATTGGCGGCCTTTAAAAAACCGCTGAGTTTTGGATGACGTTAATTAATTTGTCTATTGAATGCAAAACCACTTATGAAAGCTAGATATGAAATTCTTCCATTTGTGGATTAAATAAACAGATAGTCAAGTTAATCTAAAGTATCCTCTTTCGATCTGAGCAAAAATTGCGCCACTATTTTGAGTTACTGTAAATTCAGACTTTCAGATGAGCTATGTTGATATCGGCAAATTTTATTTGGTTGCTTTGAACACTTTGCAGTGGTTCTTTTCGCCTTAGCACTACCGTTAAGATGGTGAATAAATCTGTATCTGATCGTCCGGTTTTTCGTCACCTGAAGCTTACGGTACTCTTCAACGAGCGCGAACCGCAATCATTGCAGATGATAAAACACGGATTCATGAAATTTTTGCGGATCAGGGCAAAATTTTGGATAACATTGAGCGATTGACGGTATAAATGGCGGTATATTTCAAAACACAATTTCTGTAAGCCTTTATTCAAGCGACTTACGAGCAATCGTTTGGCCGTCTCTTCGCCATAATATAAATTTTTGATAAATAAGATAAAATTATACAAGAACCTGCTACAAAATGGCTGTTGTCATGGCTAGAATAGCCTACCTCATAAGGCGAAAAAATGTCTTTTATTTTCGTCTGGTCGCCCCTCCCCGTAGAACTTCGCCTATTCATCCACGCACGCGAAATTATCCGAAGTCTTAAGACCGAAAACCGGCATGAAACTACCCACCAAGCGCTAAAGCTGGCTGCATATTACAAAGCTGTTTTCACGATCTGAGGAACGGCAAGGCTCAGCAGTGAGCCATTTGGTGAGTATTCCAATCAAAACAGCCGCCAATAATTACGGTAAACCGGCCGGGTAAAATTATCTAAAAGCAGCCACTGGCAATTATCGAAGTAATTAGGGGCTGTTGCCGTTTCACGTCAGTAGCCAGATGAAAGCGCGGGCCAAGGCAATGACGCTTTCAAAATTACGTTTCAATTTGTCATATCGCGTAGTGATCGCTCGGAAATGCTTTAGCCGCGCAAACAGATTCTCAACGAGGTGGCGATATTTGTAGAGACACCAGGGCACCTCGAAAAACCCTGTATTTCAGCGAAATCCGTGACCTAACCCATTGATTCGCTTGAGTCTGAGTTTTTGAAAATGAGGTTTTTCGAGGTGCCCACCAATTCATTTCATCATTCCCGATGGTTGAATTTTGTTTTCTTGGAATGACCGGCACAGCCCCTTGATCGCGAATTTGCATCCGTAAAGGTTCACTGCCATAGCCTTTGTCAGCGATGATGTACTTCGCCGAGAGAAGTTTAGCTACCAATTCCGGAGCTTCTTTACAATCGTGAACTTTCCCACCCGTGACTGAAGAACGGAGGGGGAAGACCGCCCGCGTTAACGGCCATGTGAATTTTAGTGGTGTTGCCCGCCACCGATTTCCCAATAACGGTTTCCTGTTCATAGGACGCGCCGCTGCTATGCTGATGCGATTTCACGATACTGCCATCAATAAATACCCATTCCAAATCCGGCTCTACAATTAGAT
The DNA here is from genome assembly GCF_035916875.1 of Methylomicrobium sp. Wu6. Lineage (NCBI taxonomy): Bacteria > Pseudomonadati > Pseudomonadota > Gammaproteobacteria > Methylococcales > Methylococcaceae > Methylomicrobium > Methylomicrobium sp. Wu6. Next base: position 1,859 of record NZ_JAXUHN010000064.1, on the reverse strand, counting down.
TCTGAAAGAGCTTCATGAACTTTTCTTGAAGCGACCATGCATTGAATCGCTTGTAGACCGCATTCCATTTCCCAAACGCCGCCGGCAAATCTCTCCAAGGACAGCCGATTCGTAGACGATAAACAATCCTTTCGACGGTTTGTCGAAGCGTGGCTTTGTCATAAATCCCAAGGCTCAGCAAAACGGTTTTTAGTTTATTCCAACGTTCATCCGTAAACAGTTGCCAACCATCGATCACTTTCCTTTTTTGATTGAAAATTCCAATCAATAGAGGCAATCAAACCTCATTTCAAGAGCGCGACGCAAAATGGCAACAGCATGTCAGGTAATCATGACAATCAACACGTCAAAGCGAGCTCCAACCCAATGCGCTAACAGTCGCTCAGCACACAAAATTCCCTTGACGAAGCTTTCAATCCGGCCAGTCCGCGTACCATTCTGTTTGCCTTTTTCATATATACTGTAAACCATAAGACCAAACCACTTGTTCGAGTTTGACACGCTTCCTATCGCCCCGGAGCCTATACGCCTGAACTATGCAGAGTTCTTACCTGATTACGGAGTGTATCGGCTAAAAACTGACCTACTATACAGAACGTTAGGCACAAGCAAAAAATCCAATTCAAAAATACCGAAATGTGTTGAGCAAGGCGACATGCCCTGTCCAATGACGCTGTTAAAGTACACCCAACTTTTGGAAAAACAAGATTCAACAGAATACGCGATAGCAAATTTATGTCCGCTAACTACGATCACGACACGCTAGTCATACGGCTTGCCCAAATCCTCATCCGCCTCAACGAAGGCCAAGCTTTAGATCCCAAAGCGCTTGCCGACGAGTTCCAAGTGCATCCCCGTACCATCCAGCGGGATTTGAACGAGCGCTTTGCTTATTTGCCACTGAAAAAAGACGGCAACGTTTATCGTCTGGAGAATTATTACCTCGGTAAACTCATGACCTCCGACATTCGCCAATTTGCTGCGATTGCAGGCATCAAGGGACTGTTTCCCAGTCTCGACAACGGTTTTCTAAAAAGCATTTTGGATGTTGCCGTCAGCCAAGCCTATTTGGTCAAGGGCCATCGCTACGAAGACACCAAAAACTTCGACTACCTGTTCAGCCCGCTTGAAACCGCCATATTGAAACACCACCAGATTACATTCACCTTCAGCGGAAAACCTCGTCGTCATGTAGCGCCCTACCGATTGCTGAATCATAAAGGCATCTGGTATCTGGCCGCCGTGGATGACGACAAACTCAAGTCCTTTCGATTGTCGGGAATCTCCGACTTTGCCTCAAGCGAGCAAACTTTTATCCCGGATGCCGCCATCCAACAACGAGTCGCCGACGAAGACAGTATTTGGTTCACCTCCAGCAAGCGCGAAGTCGTCCTGAAAATCGATGCCCCCATCGCTCACTATTTTCAACGCCGGCAAGTATTGCCCAACCAACAGATCGATAAGACATTAGAAAACGGCAGTCTGATAGTCTCCACACTCATAGGCCACGAAATGCAGGTGCTACCCATCGTGCGCTATTGGATACCGCATATCCGCATCATCAGCCCAGAAGACTTAAGGCAAGGCGTAAACCAAAGTCTAAGCGAATATCTACAGCGGGAAGGAACGCTCTCCGCAAACAAAGCCAACTCAATTTAAACGAATTAAATGTGAAACTAAATGGGTAATGACATGAGTAAAGAAATCGAATCAACAATACAAAAATCCGCAACGCTGATAACGATAAGTGCTTAGCAGAAAGTAAATTGGTATTGAGAGCCAAAACCAGCGCCGATTTCATCGATAGCCTCCTCAAGTTCGGTAGGTGTAAACGATTGGAATGGCAGCCACTCGTATTT
>NZ_JAXUHN010000063.1:0-34162 GCF_035916875.1 Methylomicrobium sp. Wu6 | reverse complement strand
ACTCCAGCCATTTACGCCGTCGAATTCGAACCGCCTCACGGCATATCCTTTGCTGCTTTCCGATGGCTTTTACACTGGCGCCCGAGGCGAGCAATAAAATCGTCTCGGCACGCTCGCGCTCTTGCCAATCTGATCCTTTTTTAACGATGGCTCGCAAACATGCGTCATCGTTTTCTGATAGTTTTAATGGGCAACCCTTGCCAACTCTGTTTCCTGCTGGTTCTAAAAAGCTTTTAGTTTAACGCCAATCAACTTTCTGCGAGGCACTTATTCGGGTCAAACATCGGGTTATCAACCTCAAGCCGGCGACAATGTTTGCTACAAACTCATGTCCGATAAAGATGGAAAGATCAGGGTTTACGATACCTATATCCAAGGCCAGCCCACCTTACGTGCGTCCAATCCCAAAAGCGTTCCGCGTTATCAGAATGCCGGAAAACATAAACGGCGGAATATGTTTTGTACTGATCGCGTTGATTCCTATGGTATTTTCGGTTTGGCTGATCATCGATCAGCGTAATCTATTGCCCTTTTTTTGCCTATTCGGTCATGAGTTTAGTGACGTTTTTAGCATACGCCATGGATAAAACAAAAGCGATTAAAAACGAATGGTGAACCCAAGAATCGACCTTGCATCTGCTTGTCAAGTGATTTTCTGGATCATTGTCTCTTTGCATTTGGCATTCCGGGTCGATTTGATGTCTTTCGACAGCCTGTTGTTGAAAATGGTTGGATATAAAACTATCCCAATATCCAGTTGAATCGTCGGGCCTTCTTTAGGGATGCCCTAACTCAGCAATTTCGCATACTCGCTTTCGGAAAAAATGTCCCGGTTGCTTTCGACCCGGTCCAGAAAAACCAGGCCGTTCAGGTGATCGAATTCGTGTTGAAAAACGCGGGCTATGAAGTCGTGCAGACAGGCTTCGATGAAAGCGCCCTGTTCGTCGGTGTAGCCAATGCGGATTTCTTTGAACCTTGGGACCAGTGCGCGAATGCCCGGAATGCTCAGGCAGCCTTCCCAGCCTTTTTCTTTGGCATCCGACGCGGGCTGGAAAGAAGGATTGATCATCACGGTGGGTTCCATCATTGGCGCGTTCGGGTAACGCGGGGTAGGACGCGAGGCGATGATCACGATGCGTTGGGACGCGCCGATTTGTGGCGCGGCGAGCCCTACGCCCTGGGTATTCGCGAGAGTGGCTTTCATCGACGCGATCAGTGCGCGCGTTTCATCGCCGTTCATGTCGATTACCGGTTGGGCGTGCACCCGCAGTACGGCGGCCCCCAATTGCGCTATTTCTTTTATCATGCTCATGACCTCTATGCATCGGGTTTAAATTCAGTCAGGCGATACAAAATTGCCGAACCATTGTAACAGCCGCGCGACTAATCCGGACTCAAACCCGGTCGTCAGTCAACCCTGCATTTCTTGCAGCAGCTGCGTTTGCGCCTGCACCGGTTCCTGGTCCTCGGTTCGTTTTATACGCCGGTAATGGCCGTCCGGCTGCAGGATCCAGGCTTGCGTATTGTCATTCAGATACAAATCGATCTCGCGCAGGATGCGGTTTTGCAGCTTTTTATTGCCGATCGGGAAAAATACTTCCACGCGGCGGAACATGTTCCGGTTCATCAAATCGGCGCTCGACGCATAAATTTCCTGATTGCCGTCATTATAAAAAATATAGACGCGTTCATGTTCGAGGAAGCGGCCGATGATCGAGCGCACTTCGATATTTTCGGAAACGCGAGGAATGCCGGGGCGCAGCGTACAAATCCCGCGCACGATCAGTTTGACTTCGACGCCGGCCTGGGAGGCGCGGTATAACGCCTGGATAGCCTGTTCTTCGACCACCGCATTGACTTTGATCACGATTTTCGCCGGCTTGCGTTTCTTGGCAAAGTCGATTTCGCGCTCTATCTTTTCCAGGATGCCGCTATGCAGCGTAAACGGCGATTGCAGCAGTTTGTTCAGCTTGGTCACCTTGCCCAGGCTGGTCAGTTGGGCAAAGACGCGGCGGACATCCTCGCCCAGCTCCTTGTCGCAGGTAAAAAGGCCGTAATCGGTGTAAAGCTCGGTCGTTTTCGGATGATAGTTGCCGGTGCCGAGGTGAACATAGTTGATCAATTCCTTGCCTTCCCGGCGCAACACCAGACACATCTTCGCATGCGTCTTGTAGCCGACGACGCCGTACACCACATGCACCGCGGCCTCTTGCAGTTTCGAGGCCAAATCGATGTTGGCCTTTTCGTCGAAGCGGGCGCGAAGCTCGATCACGACCGTTACTTCCTTGCCGGCCCGGGCTGCCTTAATCAGTGCGTTTACGATCGGCGAATCGGCGCCGGTCCGGTACAGGGTTTGTTTGATCGCCAACACTTCCGGCGAAGCCGCGGCCTGGCGCAGAAATTCGACGACCGGCGAAAACGACTCGAACGGATGGTGCAACAAAATGTCTTGCCTGCGGATTGCGGCGAACATGTCCTTGTTGCGCGCGAATTGGGCCGGCGTACTTTGTTTGAATGGAACAAACTTTAAATCGGGGCGATCCACCATCCGGATCATTTCTTGCAATCGGTTCAGATTGACCGGGCCATCGACCAAGAACAAATTCTGCTTCGTCATTTCGAAACGGGCGAGCAGAAAGGCGACCGTTTCGTCCGGGCAGTTCGCATCGATTTCGAGCCGGACTTCATCGCCGTAATTGCGCATCGCCAGTTCGCCTTCGACCGCGAGAAGAAGATCGTCAATGGCATCGTCATCGACGAAAAAGTCGCTGTTGCGAGTCACCCGAAATTGATAACATCCCTTGATGTTCATGCCGTTGAACAATTGATCGAGGAAGGCGTGAATGATCGACGACAGGAACACAAAATCATGTGGGCCGCTATGCGTTTCCTCGGCAGGCAGTTGCACGATGCGCGGTAGTGCGCGCGGGGCCTGCAAAATCGCGCGGCCACTGTTGCGCCCGAAGGCGTCTTTGCCGGTCAGCGAGATGATGAAGTTCAAGCTTTTGTTCAGGATGCGCGGGAAAGGGTGCGCGGAATCCAGCCCGACCGGCGTCAGAATCGGCAGCACTTCTTCATTGAAATAAGTTTGCAGCCATTTCAATTGCGCTTCATTCCAGTCTTTACGGCGGATGAACTTGATGTTTTGCTCGCGGAGCTTGGGAATCAAAATTTCGTTTAGCACCTGATATTGCTCGGCGACCAGCTCATGCGCCTTGATCGAAATCAGCTCCAATTGATCGTTCGGCGTCAGGCCGTCGGAACCGGTCACCTTTGGGTCGATCGCAGCCATCTGAATCACCGATGCAACCCGGACTTCGTAAAATTCGTCCAGGTTCGAGCAGGAAATGCACAGATAGTTGAGCCGTTCGAGCAGCGGCATATGTTCATTCCGGGCTTGTGCCAGCACTCTTTTATTGAATTCCAGCAGGCTCGCGTCGCGGTTGATATAGAATTCCGGTTTTTGCAGGTCGATGGCGGGGATGGCTTCGGTAGTGTCCATGAGGGTCCTTAACGATAACGGATCAGGCAATGATGCCTTTGATAAAAACGTGACGGTCGCTGATTTGCTCGATTTCCAGCGGCAAGCCGGCCTCCCTTAGCTGGCCGGCGATTTCATCGAGCGTAAAGGCGGCCAGCAGCGAATGATAAAAATCGCGCCTCAAAATGTCCGCTTCATTTGTCGCATAAGCCTCGACCAGGGCTTCCGCTGCCTCGCGGGTAGGGGGCCGCAGCAAATCCATCACCGCGATGCGGGCGCCGGGCCGAGTGGCGTTTTTGATCGTTTGCCACAGAATTTGCGGGTCGGGTAAATGATGTAACAAGCTGTTGCAGAATATGATCGCATAAAATTGTTGCGGCAATATCACAAAAGGCAGGTGGCCGTGAATCAGGCGGATTCTGTCTTTGATCGGTGCGGTGAAGGTTTCCGCATGTTCAAGCATCGCCCGGGAGCCGTCAACCGCATCGATCCTGCTGAACGGAAAGGCATTCGCGAAGCGCACCAAGATGTCGCCCGGCCCGCAGCCTAAATCGAGCGCGGCGCCGTTGAAATTCGGTTCGGCAACAAAATCTTGCAGGCGGTCGATGAATTGCCGATGCGGAATTTCGAAGTCGGCTTCGGCATAGGCTTTTACCTGGTCCGGGTCTTCCATCAATTCGGGTTCCATTTGTCTATCCATCGTGTTCTATCGTTGATTCTCTTCAGTCAGGCAGGGTTTATATGTTGTTGAATCCGCGCCTGCCCTGCAAGCCTCCGGTATGCACCGCGACGATGCGCTGACCCGGCTCAAAATAACCCTTGGAGATCATATCGTACAAGCCATAAAGCATTTTCCCGGTATAAACCGGTTCGAGCGTGATTTGCTGGGCTAATTCAAAAGCGCGAATGAATTCGATCAATTCAGGCGTGGTTTTTGCGAAACCACCGAAATGATAATCCTGATTGATGCGCCAGTTAGTGTAAGGCTTGAGCAACAGTTCTTCTACGTCGGCTATCAAAAAATCCGCGTTTTTGAGCGCAGCAAAACCGAGCGCTGTTTGCGCGCCGTCGAGCCCGGCGATGCAGCCCGCAAGTGTCGTGCCGGTGCCGCAGGGCAGGCACAGTACATCGAAGGGCATGCCGATTTCTTCGACCAGCTCTGCGACGCCTTTCAGTGCAAAGGGCTGCGCGCCGCCTTCCGGCAGCCAATATTGTCCCGTTCTGATGCCCGGCAGGTCAAAAGGTTCACGGTATTGTCTGAGCAATCGGTAATCGGTGCGCGAGATGAAACGCAGTTCCATGCCCCAACTCCGGCAGTCGTGCAAGGTAGGGCTTAATTCTGGCGGCTGTTCGCCCCGAATAAAACCGATGGTTTTAAGACCCAACACTTTCCCTGCATAAGCCAGCGCATGCAAGTGGTTCGAATAGGCGCCGCCCATGCTGATCAGCGTGTCCGATCGTAATGCGAATGCGTGATCGAGGATGAATTTCAGCTTGCGCCATTTATTGCCGGATATGATAGGATGCAGTCTGTCGTCTCGTTTGATCCACAATTCGATAGTTTCGGGTAGTTCGGCGTCAATAACACGGATCAGCGGCGAGGGTTGTATGATTGACTTCAGGTAAGGCAGGTCGAAATGCATCGGACTATTGCGTTGTTACGGAATCAAGCGGGTTTTTGTGCGGAGAAAATGTCATGACGAACCAATCGAAAGAAGCGAATTCTTTTGCTCCATGGGTGCAGGTCATCGAAAGCCGCAAGGAAAAGGCCGCGTATTATTTCGAAAGCGTTCTCGAAGGTCAAAGGAACTGGTATCAGAGCAAGGCCGGGCTGCATAAGTACAGGCATTTGTTTTTCGCGATAGCGGTCATCGTGATCGGCGCGCTGATTTCGGTGATCCAGGTATTTGCCGATCAATTTTGGGTTGCCGGCGTAACCGCCTTGCTGGGCGCGGGTGTGACAGTGCTGAGGTCGGTCGATACGCTGCTGCGCTCGAATGAAACCTGGCAGGCCTACCGGAAAGCCGAAGAAGGCATGAAGCGGGAATATCGGCTTTACATCAACAATGCCGGCGACTACACGCAGGCGGCCGACGAAGAAATTGCTTACCGCTTGCTGGTCGAGCGTGTCGAAATGGTGATCGCGGAAGAACAGCAATTATTCTGGCAGTATCATAGCGTTGCCGCCAGTGAGGCAGTCGCTCAAAACGCAAACAGCAGCCGCTGACAATTTTCGAATCGGTAGAATGTCTTTCGGCATGGGTGCAAGCCTGTCTGGTTCGGCATATTGCTTGACCGAGGAATGAAATTCCTGACGTTTTTCTTCTATTATTAGCTAATAGGGTTAACGGGCGGCAGCAAGGTTTTGAGTATATTAGTCGCCGGCTCGCGGATCTCTGGTGCGATGCCATTCAAGTAAAGCGGATTGTCGCACGAAATTGCCATTAAGGCCTCACGCAATGGCCGCCAGCGCTGCCCCGCTTTTCCGCTTTCAAATAAAGTCAGCAAAAGTTGTTTCCATTCTTTATCCTTATGCAGCGCTTGTTTTAACAAATTCAGCGTATTTGTCCAGAAAGATTGATGAAAATCATCGCATCCTTCTTCCAGGTATCGGCGAAAATGCATATCAAAGTCTGTTTTGCGGTTTGTATGCAGGAGTAGGGCAAGCAGCGTGTACAAGGCATGAAAGTTTTTTGCGTCCAGCATGACGGCGCGCTCCGCGAGACAGACGGCTTCCGTTAAATTGTCCCCACGCTGTAACAGCAGTCGAGCCAAATTGTTATAGTATTCAGCATTCTCCGAATTCAGAACGATGGCTTGGCGGAAGGCATATTCCGCGTCCGCGAAGTTTATTGGTTCAAGCTGTAGAAAAGTTCCAAAACTGTTCCACAGTGTCGCGGACTGATGACTTTCCAGGAGCGCATGGTATGCTTTTTTGCACACCTCGGGCGTCACGGCCGTCGGCCAGGATTCGCAAGGAAAATTGAAGTAAGCTGCAATGGCCAATAACTCGGGGAAACCGTATCTCAGGGCAGCGGCCTGCGCTCCTTCCATATCGTTGCAGCCGGCTATTTCGCCCGCGGCAACGGCACTGTAATAACGACCGATACTCGGCCCAAATACGGTGGAATGTTGTTGATATTCACTGCGTAAAATGGCATACAAATATTCCCATTGAGTGCTGGATAGCGTAGCCGACAAACGGGCTGTCGCATCCTTTTCCTCTTTCAATAGCGCTAAGCTGCCGCAAAATAACTCTGTGCAGTGTTGTTTATCGAAATCGGTTTCTTGTACCGCCAACGCGGTCTGGAAAAGTTGGCGAATTTCACGCATATGCATCATGCGTTTCAAGCGGGGTCCCAGTTCGGTATCGTGATAACCCATGATATCGAAATCCAATAAATCCTGGATTTTATTATGGGTATCCTGAATCGTAAGCAACGCGGCTAATGCTTGATTTTCGAGTGCCATGCGCAAGCCGGCATCATCGACGGCGTGCGCTAGAACCATACTGTACCCGGCTTCCGAACTTCGTTGAATATCCTTGCTTAAACATTGTCCGGCGTGGCTTTGCAGTTCGCTGGCATGGCAAAAAATCCGCAAAAAACGAGCCAGCCAGAGCAGTTTTTGCCGTGAACGAAGTCGGCCGTAACGCATCATATACCAGATATTGAAAAACCGTTCGGCGAGTTGAAATGCAACACGTTTACCCGTGGGGGGGGGTTGCTTCTCAACCACGCCTTGTTGTTCCAGACGGCTTAACTGCGCCGATACCTGATTGACGGGCCAATCCAACAAATCAGAAAGATGATGCGCGGTAATCGGGTCCCAATGCAACGCTAAAGCATCGACCAATTGCTGGGCCTGCTGGGGAAACTCTTCGAAGCGCGTTTTATAAACAGGCGTAACGCGATCGAGCAAGCCATCCAAGTCATTCAGGATATTACCGTTTTGCAGATTTTGTTTAAGTACTTTGTACAGCAGCACAATGGTGCGCGGATTGCCACCGGTAAGGGTATGCAGTGCTTTGATGCGACCGGGATCATTATCGATCAACGTGAGGATGTGCGGGGCATTGTTGCTCTCCGCAAGCTTGCGCAGCGTTTCTATCGTTTCATCCAAACTCAAACCTTTAAGCAGGTCCATTTTGAAAATGCCGGCAATCGTTTCGTAATCTGCTTCGTTTGTGATGATACCGGAATTGCTGGTGCCGATAACCACAATACGGGATTCGGTTTTGAGTATCTCCCACAATAGTCGCCGTTCATCTTTGAGGCGGCGCAATATCAGATCGAAGTTATCAATCAGCATCAATAGACGTTTCTGATTTTTGTCGGCTTCATCAAGCAACAGCTTTAAAGCATTGGACGCGTCGTGCTTGGGCAGTAAGGCAATTTTGTCTTCCAGTTGCCGCGCCGCTTCTTTCTTGCCGCCTTGATCCATTACTTCAATCAACGAATAAAGGCAATTGAGCCAAAGATCAGCTAGATAAGCAACATTATATTGTTCTTCGGGAAACGTTAATGCCAGCCACTCGTTGTTTAATGCTTCCTCTTCCTCGATTGCAACGGCGATACGGCGCAGTAACGTGGTTTTTCCCATGCCGTGCAAGCCTGACAGCAACCGATGCTGCGGATTTTTGGGCTGAAGATCTGCAAGAATCGATTCCAACAAATCATGCCTTGCAACAAAGCTGTATTTCAGGCTTTGGCGGCAGAGCAGGCCTGAATTGTAAACGGCAAAGACACTTCCGATATCGTCTTTCATTATCTCGTTACGTAAATCGGTTTAATTAATATAGCTATTAAAGCGAGTGAATTCTTTGGGCAGTTTCAATAATAGCATGAATAGTGTGTGGTTATAACATTTTGTTTTGTAATGTTTTTATCATCCGTGCGGTTATAAATGCTGAAAATCGGTAAAAATGAATTGCACTTAATACGATCGTCAGGTTTGTTGTTACTGCGTGGGTATTTGGTGTTTTTTAGTTTGAAGTTCAGGATCTTACCGCAGCTTGCTTTTTCTAAAATTCTCTTTCCTTGCTTCCTTGTATCGAATGGGGCAGGGGGGCGCGGTAGTCAACTCGCGACGAGTCGTGGCTTTTTTAAATTAAGCTTTTGGGGTTGAGCATGGACGAAACGATGGTTAAGCGGAAAAAATTTGATTAATAAATTTAATATACATTATAAAACAAAACAGATTTGTTTTATAATGTATATTGTGAGCGAAGCACCTTGCAAGTGGTGCTGCAGGCAAGTCAATGCGGAATGCAACATTGGTTCAACCGATAGGAAAAGCGTGGCGTTAATATTGCTCGTATAAACCGTACGCTACAGAAAAGTCAATTCTGGACCTTTAAAATGCCGGCAGGCGCGGCGTATCGCTTTATGACAGTAAACGCTATAAAAACAAGATTACATGCCGGTACTTGAAAATTTGTTTTATAAAGCCGGAAGACGAAAAAAACCAAAACCGTAGCGCAGTTTAATTTAAAACAACGGAATCCGGTGTTTTCATTTTTTGCCTCGGCAAACATCATTCAGTTTTTAATAACAACAGTGACTTATAAACTAAACCAAAGGATATGCCATGGCAACACAAAACATTTTATTCTGCGATGAATCGATTACGGACCCCGAGTATCTAAAAAATATTTTGGCAAGCGCAAATTGTGGTTTGATAATCACGAAGACCGGCAATGAGGCTATTAAGAAAGCCAAATCGGAAAAGCCCGATTTCATTTATATGAATATTGTGTCGCTGGGAGTTGATAGTTATTCAGTCGTGCTCTGCTTGCGTAATGATCCAGAAACAAGAAGCATTCCAATCGTTTTCTACAGCAGCAAGCAGCAAACAGCCGATAGCATTTGGGCCAAGATGCAGACCGAGACAACAATAAAAGCCAAACGCAATCTTAAAGAGACGCCTCACGAATATGGAGACTCTAAAAATTACACAATTCATTGATATTTTATCGATGTCTATGATAAAGAAGGGGCTGTCGAAGTTGCAAGCACTTGGTCGGAGGGTTTTTTAACGATGACCCATCGTGTAAAAATACCGACTACCGGCCAGGAAGCAGGTAGTCGGCGCCAAGGATGGCAAGCTCAATTCGTCTCTGCGGGCTCTTCTGGCGTTATATGCGGGCAATGCCCTCAGCCGGTTAGTTTGAAATTGTAGTTTTCCGTTCGCTCGATTTCGGTCAGCAAGCGTCTCATGGTTCTCTCGACATGGTCCTTTTCGCGCGCATCCAAACGCATCACCGGAATATTGAAATTTTTCGAAATGCAATAATTGTGATAGTCGATCAATCCGGTATCGGTGCGTGTGTCGTCATAGTGGGTTACACCTATTACGGCGGGTTTGTCTTTTAAAAAATGGCCGTGAAATTTCAGATAATAATCCAATTCCTCCATAGGATTGTCGCCGCCATTATCGATCATGACCATCATGCCCGAAGCGCCTTTGCATAGCAATGACCCCATAAAATCAAAGCGTCTCTGCCCGGGCGTGCCGTAAAGATGCAGCTTAGCACCTTCTATATGCACAATGCCGTATTCCATGGCAACGGTAGTTGTCTCTTTGCGGTGTAAGGCTTGTCTTTCGGACGCCGAGGCTTCAGTGCCGGCTACAGGTATTTCACTGATAGTCCTGATCGAAGTTGATTTGCCGGAGCCGACGCTGCCGACCACAATGATTTTGAGCTCTTTTTTGTTCATAAAATCTCAACATCCTAAAAATACAGGGGAATTTACGGAAATGGAAGTGCCGGTTCGCGCCTTCCATGATTGTTTTTCCAAATCATCATCTTGGAATTTCTGGTAATCGTCCTGAAACTGTTGTTGTATAAGTTTTATTGACTCTAGGCTTTGCAATAAAGCGTCGACACAGTCCCTGTCGAATTTTATTCCTGCCATTTGTTGGAGCCAGGTTAAAGCCTCTTGATTACTCCAGGCAGGTTTATAGGGGCGTCTGCTAGTCAACGCATCAAAGACATCGGCAACCGTGACTATTCTGGCTTCAAGTGGAATGTTATGTCCCTTTAAACCGTAGGGATAGCCGCTGCCATCGACGGCTTCGTGGTGATATTCAACGATGTTGCGCAGAATTTCGACATTTTCCAAATTGCCCAGATCGAAATATTTCATGATGTTGTCGATCATCTCTCTACCGAGCGAAGCGTGGTTCCTCATGATTCTTGTTTCATCGGCATTGAGGGGGCCGGTTTTCAGCAATATGCTGTCGGGAATGGCAATTTTGCCGATATCATGTAATGGTGCAAAGCTATAAACGTGTTCGATAAAATTGTCGTCATAACGGTATTTGTTTGCCAGCGATGCGGCGATGATCCGAGCATAGCGCGACATCCGGTCCAAGTGGCTGCCAGTTTCCGGGTCGCGGAAATGCGTAATATGAAGCGTGGTTTTTATGGTCGCGGTTAATATCTGTGTGGTGGACAATTCGTTGGCTACATGCGACGAAATCAAATGTCCGTATAAATCGAGTTTATTCAGGATATTTTCCGTGAATACCTTGGTTTTTAGAGAATTAAAAAAAAGAAACCCGACGAACACGCCATTGCAATAAATAGGCTGGGTATAACTCGCCATATAAGCCGAACGACATAGACGCTTGCTATGTTCCCGGATGCCGTTCTCGAAGGTCGCCATGTTATTCACTACGCGCGGGCGACCACCTTGAAGTAAAATTTCCTTGAGAGAAGGGGCATCATCCAGGTGTACCTGATAATTGGATAATGGATCCTCCTTGCCGCTGCTGTGCATATAGGTCTTAATAATGGCAGTCTTGGGGTCGTATAAGGCAACGGAAATGCGAGCGATAAAAGGCATTTCTTCATGGATCAAATTGTGGACATGAAGCAATTTTTCTTTAAGTGGTTTATCGCTGTTCAAGGCGGAAAGTCGATCCTGGTGATAAAACATTATATTTTCTCGATTTCCAGGCTGATGGGGCATTTGTGATAATCCGAGGATTCGGCATTCCAAGAAGGGGGGTAATACATTCGGCAATCTATTTTCGGATGCGGCATTCCTAAATAAAAACCTTGCGCATAATCGACGCCCATGTCGCGCAACGTTTCATAAATTTCCTTATTTTCGACATATTCGGCGATGACGCCGATATCTAAATCTCGGCAAAGATTGAACAGGTTATGCACTCGTGCGTAATCGATTTTGGAGTTCAACATGTTGCGCACGTATGCGCCGTCGATTTTTGCATACTCAAAGCGCAATTCGCGTAAATAGTGGAAAGAGTTATGATCGCTGCCGAAATCGTTCAGCGCGAAACCAAACCCCTTGTCTCGCAACCGATTGATAAACCGGCGCATTTCTTTTATGTTTTTGATCGCATCGAGTTCGGTGATTTCAAAAACGATGCTGCTTGGTGGAATCCTCATGTGTTCGCCCAATTCTTCGGCATAGCCGAGAATGCCCCCGCTTTCAATCTCCTGGGCGGAGAGATTGATAAACATTTTAGGTTTTACAAGCTTGCAGTTCGCTACTCCGCAAGTGCTCTGTATCTCGAAAGCCTTGTTGATAATGGTGCGGTCAAATTCACACGCAAGACCATATCTTTCGATGGTTTCGATGAAACTGTCAGCCCAAATGATGTTGCCGTTTGGATCCTTGAGTCGAGCTAATGCTTCGTAACCAAATATGGCTCCGGTTTGGCAGTCGATAATCGGCTGAAAATATAAAAGGAAGCGGTCTTCGCGCATCGCTACGCGCAGAGATTCAGCTTTGTCCGGATTATTGCGCTTCAATTGCGTTCTGTCAGTAACCTGATGAAAGCTGCAGATTGCATCTTTACCGTTTTTTTTGACGCTGTGCATTGCTAGGTCGGCGCTTGCCAATAAATCGTGAGCATTACCCCCATCGTGGGGATAAGTCACAATTCCGATCGACACAGTAATGTGAAACGGTTTGTCTTCGCTTGAAGTGAAAATCAGTTCTTTAAGTTTCGCTCGGACGCTATTGGCGACACGCGCTGCGCCTGTGCGGCCTGATTCAGTCAAAATAATCCCAAATTCGTCGCCTCCGATGCGTGTCGCCAAATCATTCTTGCGGCTATGATTGAGAAGTATTCCGCCCAGAGAACGCAGCGCTTGATCGCCTATAGAATGTCCATAGGTATCGTTGATATTTTTAAAGTTGTCGATATCCAGCAACAATAACGAAAAGCCTTTGTCGTTGCGTTCCGAGCATTTAATCTCGTGTTCGAGCATTCTTTTGAAATGGCGACGGTTATATAAGTCTGTCAGCGGGTCGTGAAGAGCAGCGTATTGCAGTTCCGACAAAGTGCGTGACAAGGCTTTGCTGGAGCCAACGACCATAACCAGAACCGCGAGAATGGAATGGATGATGCTGTCTTCGTGCGCGGTAATTTTCTTGCCGGGAGCAAAGGCCATGCCCACTAGCCCACTAACACCTGGAGCATGCTGAGGGATAGCGGCTGTTAGTAGCGGCATATTGCTTGCCGAATACGGTTCGGCATTGATGATGTCCAGGGTAAATTCTTCAAGCGCGAACAGGGCGTCGTGAAGTTGAAATGCTTTGGAGAGATGCTGCGTCAATGCAGTGTGTACCTGACTTTGAAATGATTTCGAATAAGCCCCCGCATAAAAGACATGCAGCGATTTTTCATTTTCTTCTCTGAAAGCGATAAAAAAATAATTGAATGGAAAGGTCTGATGGAAGTCTCTGAGAATTTCCTGGACGAATTCTTTCCAGTGAATCACCCTTTCATGCGATAGCACGATGCGCTCAAGAATCTGCTTCTGTCGATCGAAAAGTCGTTTTTCGATAAGGGTTTCGGAAAGTTGGTCGATCGTAATGTTGAACCCTTGCATAAGCGTTTGCAGATATTGCCTGTCTACCAGCCATTGCTTGACGCGTTCGCTTAACAGCAGTTTGAGGCACTCACCCATTCGTGCATAGTCTGCCGCTATTTTGCTTAGCGGTGCATCGTAATTCGGCAGATTTTGAATTTTCTGTGCAACTGCCAACTGTGCTGATATTTCGTAGTGCAGGTTGTGGATCATTTCCACAATATTCGAGACATAAATCTGATTGCGGGTCTGGCTTTCCAGCAATGAAGCCAATTGGGTGACCACTTGGATACGCAATGCATCAAAATAATTATCTGATTTAGTATTCATAATCCTATCGATACGAAAAAATACATTGACGGTTGCAATTGGAGAATAGTGTGCTCGGTAAGTGGCATCGCGAAACGTCCGCCACCCTGCATCAAATCAATACCGCCTTGAAGATTCTTGATCCAGGAAAGGAAGTGCCCTATCAACGCATCTCTGTAGATAGGGTCATGCTGTGGAGCCGGCCTTGCAGGTTGCAGGCCAGCAATCCTATGTAGCCAGCAACGTATGGTCTTGATAGAGCGTATGTAACGCTGATGAAATGCTTTGATGGAGGGAAGATGGCTGACAAAATCGCCAACGGAAGGATCATCGTTGTCACTCGGCATCATTGCTGCGCCAATGTCGCCGGTAAACAAAATTTTGGACTGTGCGCCGTAGGCGTTAACTCGAATTTTCGAAGGCTGAAAATGTGCCGACAGGATTTTCAACCGGAAGCCTCGTTCCGGTCCACAGACCATGCCTTCGTCCGCTATACCGGCAAACCGCTTTATGCCCTTGAGTCCGTAGTGCGGCAAAAAACGCAGCCAGATTTGCGAAACATGGACTGGAAAGTCGTAAGGATCAGGCCGGGCCGCAAGTCCGCCGATAATGCCGGGATTCTGATGTGAAAGGTTGATCGCCGGTCTTGGGCCGGGATTAAGATAGCCGAGCGCCTCGGCAAGTGCGCGGGGCATTCCGCCAAAACCTCCCGGATCGAGCAGTACGCCGGCATCGTCGTGCATAACCGAATACCGGATGGAGCGAACGCCGTTTTCTTCGGTAAGCTCGTTTTCGCTGAACGAAATGAAACGATGATGTTCCGATTCGAATAAGCCGATATTACGCATAGCCATCCTTCAGTCACTCTTAATATGGATAGTTTTTTTATTATTTTTATTTACTCGCCTAAAACACAGCGAGTATCCACAAAGGTTTTTGGCTTAGAAACTTAAGCTTGACCTTGACTTTATTCCGCCTAACTCTTGCTCCCTTTTCGGGAGCCATCTCCCGGCAGAAAACATTGCCTTGCGTATTAACCCCTTTTTTTACTCCACCGACATCGGCCGTGATGGCGTAGGGGCGCTTCACAAGCGGCGGATGGGGTGGGTATAACGATAGCGCTATATTAAAAAATAACGAATCAATAACGTGCTTTCAAAAGTATAAAACAAAAATTTTGTGTTTCAAGTTTTTTTGCATGACCGGAGTTTTTGCCCGTTATGGTTTTGCCAGCGCTTGAAGGCGTTATCGAGCGCTTTGCCGAAGAGGTCATGCGTTGAGACACAGAACGAACGCGGGACAACGAAAGTATTAGCCGCCTAAATGATTTTGGCTCAATCAAAAGAGCCGATCGAAAAATGCGAGGAAATGGCTGCTAAAGAAAGAGCGGTTGGGCGATTTCGCGCACAATGACCTTACTTACACACTCTCCATTGCCGAGCTATTCATGGAAAAGGCGAAGACTTCCATTGGATTGAAGGCCACTTTGGCTATTTTGACTGGTGTTCATGAGACAGGGAAAAATGTGTCGCGGACTCCATCGAAAACATGGGGGGGCGTTTTCGATGGAAGCCTTCCAAGCTGGAACTAGAGGGGGGGCAGGATTATTGATTTCGGGATGTTGTTTTTGACTGGACCCTAATCCTTTTTTTGCTCGTTCTGATAACTGTCCTCGATTTCACAGCCGTCCAGCTTGGGAGTCGGCGGCGGTTCGGGGTATCGAATGCCGGCTTCGTCGAGGGCTTTTTTCATGTTTTCAAGCTGTTTGTCCATGGACTGGATGTGGTCGAGCATCCGGTTTATCGCATTGGCGACCGGGTCGGGCATGTCGGCTTTCGCGCCATAAGGGTCGAAGCCCATCCGGTAGGCGATTGCCTCTCGTTCCGTGCTCTCTTTTTTGATGTTCGGATCGATCAGATGGCCTGGAATGCCGACGACCGTGGCGCCGTCTGGCACCGGTTTCAATACCACCGAATTCGATCCGATCCGCGCGCCCTGGCCGATGTCGATCGGCCCCAGGATTTTCGCGCCGGCGCCGACCACCACTCCGTCATGCAGGGTAGGGTGGCGCTTGCCTTTCTTCCAGGAGGTGCCGCCGAGCGTGACGCCGTGATAGAGTGTACAGTCATCGCCGATCACGGCGGTTTCACCGATCACCACCCCCATGCCGTGGTCGATGAACAAACGCCGGCCAATTTGTGCGCCGGGGTGAATTTCGATGCCGGTCAACCAGCGGGCGATATGCGAAATGAAACGCGCAAGCCAGTGGAAGCCGGCCTTCCAGCAGCGATGGCTGAGGCGGTGAATCATCACCGCATGAAAGCCCGGATAGGCGGTGATTACTTCCCATACCGACTGCGCGGCCGGGTCGCGCTCGAAAACGCAGGCAATGTCTTCTTTGATTCTGGCGATGATAATGTGCATATACCGTCCTTAATATTAGGGTTTCTGGCTTTTTTTATGTCCCTGCGACATTCTCAGGATACCCCGCAAAATATCGACTTCCTTGGTGTCGAGTTCTATCCGGTTATAAATCCGGCGCAATCGACGCATGATCGATTGTGACTTGTCGGTCTGGGTAAAATCAATATCGATCAGCGTTTGATGCAGATGGTCGTAAAATGATTCCATCTGCTCCGCTGTCGCCAATGGGCATTCGCCGCGGTCGCCGGTGGCTTTGCGTTGATCACTGCCGGCGGCGACGAACAACTCGTAGCAGATGACCTGCACCGCCGCGGCAAGATTTAGCGAACTGAAGGCCGGATTGCAGGGGATGTGCAGCAGGTAGCGGCACATGTCGAGTTCCTCGTTGGTTAGCCCCGAATGTTCGCGGCCGAACACGAGCGCGATCTTTTCGTCGGCATGGCGGGTGAGGATTTCGGCGACGCATTCCCGCGGCGTCAGTTCCGGCCAACTGATCGTTCGCGAACGCGCGCTGGCGCCGAACACGACCTGGCAGTCGGCGATCGCTTCGCGCAAGGTGTCGCAGACCATCGCTCGGGCCAGAATGTCATCGGCTCCCGATGCGCGCGAAGTCGCGTCCGCGCTCGGGAATATTTTCGGCGCGACCAGCCTGAGATTGGTCATCTGCATGTTTTTCATCGCCCGGGCAACAGCGCCGATATTGCCGGGGTGCGTGGTTCCGACCAGAACGATATTAATGTGGGACAGCAACGCGGTGCCTCGTCATTCAAAAAAGCCTCAAGTTTATCAAAAGATTTGGTATCCTATAACGTTTTATCTGCTCCTTATCAATTCCGTCTATGCAACCGATGCTCAACATTGCCGTTCGCGCCGCCAGAAGCGCGGGCGATCTGATTTTGCGCTCGACCGACGCCATCGGTCATCTTCAAATCGATCAAAAAGGTAAAAACGATTACGCCAGCGAAGTCGACCGCAAGGCGGAGCGTGAAATCATCAACATCATCCGCGCGGCCTATCCCGATCACGCGATTTTGGCCGAGGAAAGCGGCGCGCACCAGGGCAATGATTTCGTCTGGGTAATCGACCCCCTGGATGGCACCACCAATTTTCTGCACGGCTTTCCGCAGTTTGCGGTTTCAATCGCTTTGAAACACAAGGGCAAGCTCGAAGTCGGCGTGGTGTACGATCCGCTTCGCGACGAATTGTTTACCGCCAAGCGTGGCGGCGGCGCGATGTTGAATAACCGGCGGATTCGGGTGACAAAACAAAGCACCCTGAAAGGCGCGCTGATCGGAACGGGCTTTCCGTTCAAGACAGACCAACACCTGGACGCCTATGTCGGCATGTTTAAGGCGATCACGACCGATTCGGCCGGCATCCGCCGGGCCGGCGCCGCCGCGCTCGATCTGGCTTATGTCGCGGCCGGGCGTCTGGATGGCTTTTGGGAAATCGGCATCATGGAGTGGGATATGGCGGCGGGGATTCTGTTAATCAAGGAAGCCGGCGGCGTGGCGACCGATTTTTCGTTCAACGACAATTACCTCGAAAACGGTAACGTGATCGCTGGCAATCCGAAGATGCATCAACTCCTGTACAAGTTGATCGAGCCGCATGTGACCGAGAGTTTGCGGTAGCGTGACCAACGCCTCGTACGCGTTTGCCCGCTTTTAAACAAGAATGCGGTGGGCGGAAAATGTGCCGCCCATTATTAACTTCTTAAGCGGGGCCGTTTCATTGTGGGCAGGTGGACGGGATCAGAGGATCGTCCGTATTGACCAACTTAAAAGTCCACTTGCATTGACCCACTGCCTGCCCTTTAGAGCTGTATATTGAGTTACCGGTCAATGATCCCTTGGCTTTGCTGCGATTGATGACTACCTTCAGGTTTGCAATCTCGGCAATGGTGGAGGTGAGATCGGGTCCTGTCGTGCAATTAGCTATCGCTGCCTGTCCATTGGTGTCGCGCTTCTTGTTATCGTTGATCACGAAACCCGTAAAATTAGCGGCTATAACATTATTAACATCCAACCACCGAACGGATAATTCATTTCCTGTCTGGCTGATTTTCAGGCTCTGGTTCTTTTCCACAAATGGGAACGTTGCTCCACCGAAGCTGGAGCAGTTGAACTTACCCGCCCATGTGCCCGTGAGATCAAGCGCACCGGCTGGCGCTGATATAAGCAGAAGAGCAAGTGATAAGGAAGTGAAACGTATAGGTATCATGGTATGAGCGCCATCGAGAAGGAAAAATAAGCTAACGAATTATCGATAGAATATTAGAAATTTGCACGCAGTTCCAGGGAAAAGTGTGTTATTTGCCGCATTGGACTATGTCTAATGACACATTTTTCAATTCCATTATAATCCATGTGCTTGAAAGCATTGGAGTATTATAATGGCATGATACTTGTATAAATATTCCTGAACGATGCCGATTGGGCATCGTGGTTATTTTCAGCATTCGCGCACGTTTTTGGGCACGATCGTGGGATCGTGGAAGAAATGCGCGGTTTGCCTATTTTAACTTTGGAAACAAGCATGGGATATAACAATAAATTGAAAAATCTGGCATTGATTTTGGCGGCAGCCGGCATCGTATCGTCGTTTTCGGCGCGGGCGGCGACGTCGATCGCAACCAAAAATACCGAATTTACCCCAGACAACGCCACCCAGACTCTACAAGCCAAGGCGCAATCCTGGTACAACCCGACCATGGGCTATACCGGTTGGACCCATCATTCGTCCTGGGGCTACATGAAGCTCAAAAAAGGCAAACCGGTGACCCTCACGGCGGAGGTGAATGATGCCGAGATTGCAGGATTTCACCCGGCGCTGACCGTTTGGAGCAGACCGCAAAAGCGAGGCTTGGCCTCCGTCGACCAGATGAATTCCCATTCCTATAACCAATACGGCGACATTTATGAAGCGAACGCCATAAACACCGATGATCAGGCGAATCCCGTCAAAGTTGGAAATATTCAGATGGAGTTCATCGCGAATGCGTTCGACCGAGACGGTATGGGCGATATGCTTCCTGAAAAATTCGATCACTCAATGCTGAATCGCGTAGTGGACGGGGATGCGGGCAAGGTCAGTCTGACCTTCACCCCGAAAGTCAGCGGCGTTTATCAATTCGTGGTAGGCGGCATCAATCCTGATGAAGGGCTCAGCACGACGGCCTTCCATCCCGTGGCAGTGACGGTCAGCTTCCCGGAATAAGGCCGATTTTCGCTCATTGAGATAACGCGGGCAGGCCGGTTGCATCCTGCCTGCTTTGTGTTTTCTGGAAAAAATGTATGGATAACCTCGAAATAAAGCGGATGGCCCGGCCGCTCCGGCTCTGCGTGGCCGTCGTTTCGCTGAGCATGCCCGGTTTGGCGATGGCGCATGGCAGCATCAATGCCCAAACACTCAGAGGGGTGAAAGTTCCCCCCACTCCGGGCCTAGTCAGCGGCAAATCACCGATTGTGGTCGATCAAACTGTGGCGGTCCAGCTAGGAAAAGCCTTGTTTTGGGATACGCAGGTGGGCAGCGACGGCGTTGCCTGCGCCAGTTGCCATTTTCATGCAGGCGCCGACCGCAGAACCCGGAATCAGTTGGGGAGCGGAATTCTACATGTGTCCGACATGGACAGCGCGCGGACATTCGATATCGGCGGCCCCGATTATGAACTCAAAGCCGGTGATTTTCCACTGTTTCGCTTTGCTGATCCCGCCAACAAGGATTCGGCCGTCGTCTTTTCGACGGATGATGTCGTGTCCTCGGCCGGCGCCTTCCTCCGGCAATTTAACAGCGTGAATGAAAGCGGCGACGACGGTCATGATTCGTGCGAAACTCAAAATAACGCCGTTTTTCATATCGGCGCACTGAACAGCCGGCAGGCCACCAAGCGCAATGCGCCGAGCGTGATCAACGCCGCCTTCAACTTCCGGAATTTCTGGGATGGCCGCGCCAACAATCTTTTCAATGGTGTATCCGCCTTCGGCAGCAGGGATCCGGACGCTAGGGTATGGGTCGCCGCAAACAATGGCAAGGCGAAGAAAAAGCATCTGCTGTTGGCAAACGCCGCGCTGGCCTCGCAGGCCGTTGCGCCGCCGTTGGATATGATGGAGATGTCTTGCCAGGGACGGACATTTCGCGACTTAGGTAGAAAATTACTCCAGCGGAGGCCTCTTGAATCTCAGCAAGTCCATCCGGAAGACAGCGTGTTGGGCGCCGTGCGCGATGTTTCCGGCTACGGGCTCGATGCCACCTATGGCGACTTGATCAAAAAAGCTTTTGAAAAACGCTTCTGGTCGGGCAAAGGCGACTTTGGCGCGGCGAATTCGGGCGCTCCCTATTCGCAAATGGAGGCTAACTTCGCCTTCTTTTTCGGGTTGGCGATCCAGCTTTATGAAAATACGCTGATAGCCGATCGGACTCCCTTCGACGGCGAAGTGGGTGACGACGGCCTGCCTGTCGGATATACCCAACAGCAAAAAGATGGCTTTGCCGTATTTCAGGATGCCCACTGTTCTAATTGCCATTCCGGACCGACCTTTTCGGCCGCGATCAATCCGGAGGTGTACGCGCCTCCCGGCAAAAAACTCGAATATTATCCGCTGGTCGATAGAACCGTCTTGACCGAGCAAGGCGATAATTTCGGGGTCGACAGGACGCTGATCGACACCGGTTTCGCGGACACCAGCGTCGTTCCGAATGACTACGATGCGGGTTTGGGCGGCACGGACCCGTACGGTAACCCATTGTCCTTTGCCGGCCAATATATGGCGACCTTGGCCGATCCCAAGAAGAAGATGGTCGACCCCGTCAAAATCCTGGCTTGCGAGTTGGACGATCCGTTCACGACCGATTTTTTGTCCAGCGAACTGATAGTCGACACGCGGAGCGTAGGACGTTGCAAAGGCTATAAAAAATTGTCGAGGGTGCCGTCGCCTGCCGTCGTCAAGGCGGAGCTCGAAAAAACGGATCAAGGACGCGTATCGGCGGCCGTAAACGGCGCCTTCAAGATACCGACGTTAAGAAACATCGAACTGACGGGGCCTTACATGCACAATGGCGGCATGAAGTCGTTGGAAGAAGTCGTCGAGTTTTATAATCGAGGCGGGAATGCGGCCAACCGGCATCATTTTTCCACGCTGGTATTCCAGCAAGGCTTTACGGCACAGGAAAGGGCGGATTTGGTCGCCTTTTTGAAGACGTTGACCGATGAGCGTGTGCGCTGGGAGCGGGCGCCTTTCGATCATCCCGAACTATGGGTCCCGCATGGCCACGAAGACGGTATGAACGCGCTGGGGCCCGATCTGGCCAAGGATAGCTATATCAACATTCCCGCAGTCGGCAGAAACGGCCGCACTATCGAGCAGGGGCCTTTGCTACCCTTTGAGAATTATCTTAAACCTTAAAGGCGAAATATCAGGCTCATTGATTTTTCTCGGTCAGCAATCATCGTGTTAGCCCTTGGCATGAAACGGGGCATGCGGCCTCGCTTTTCGTTCCGGCTTTACGGCCAATCGCCGGAACAAAGCGGGGAGGGGGGATGGCTAGCGGTAGGTTTTCGGGGAGGTGTTTGCCTAAAATCGTTATCAAGACATCCGGAAAGCTGGATGCCAGACATCACCAGCGGGGAAACAATAATCCGCCCATCAAGCCCGTGACCACGTTGAAAATCACCGCCAAGATGATAATTGCCGGAATCGAGGCCAACGCCCATTTCACCATTAACACCACAATGGAGAAAAACGGCATTTGTAGATCGACCACAATGACTTTTTTAGCTTCGTCTCTATCGTTCATTTTGTTTTTCTTCCGGCCTTACAACGGTCGCTTGCGAAAATTTTTTATTAAAAACAGGCCCCTATTTACTAATAAAGAGCGCTCGGATTTTCCAGTTGCTTATCGCGAGTTCATTGTTTTTTATGTTTAGCAACTTTTCCTGACCGGAAAAATTGCAAGTTGTTTATACCTGCTTTGTCCCGGTCATCGCGATACAGGACGGCGAGCACCGGTAAAATGTCTTCTCCAGTAGCTATTGTTAAGACTGGATACCAGAACTTTCCCGGTATGTCGGCTAGGAGCATGGATAAATGTGTCATTCTTGACATAAAGGCCTACATGGGAAAATCGATGTCCATCGGTGTTAAAAAATACGAGATCGCCGGGACACAGATTGTTTTTTGAAATAGGCGGCAAAGAGTGAGCCAGTTCTCGTGTGGTTCGAGGCAGCGAAATTCCATGATGTTTGTAAACGTGCCTAACAAAACCGCTGCAATCGAATCCTTCCTGTGGAGATTCCTTGCCGTAACGATAAGGCGCGCCTTGTAAACTCAGGGCGTAGCTAACAAGTGGGGGGATAGCGGATTGGGGGGGCGGTACGGGGGCGATGTCCGGCACATGGGCGCACCCGGCGAACAAAAGAATTATCGCAACCGGCAATCCGAGCCGGAAGTAATAGAACTTCCCGGATATTTCAGAAGGATTATTCAAAAGCATTTTTGCAGACATTTCATATGTGGAATCTTGGCGGGCAAAGTGCAACTCGAATAAGTATATTGTTATTATCGCATTAATTTAAGTGAACTCGGAATAAGACATCGTCTTCGATAACAAAACCGTCCAACCTCCAATGTCGGCGGGTCGAATCAGATGAAGCGGTTTGGACTCGGCGCCCCAGCGTTTGTGAAGATATCGAAGTCGATCCGGCTTCGACAAAATGCTTGTGAAGCTCAACGTCACCTGGCCCAGAGGGTATCAAGCCATGTTGGCGAATCTATAAAGTATGCACTATGATTACAAACGAACCCTATTGAGCCGGAGAATCGCTTATGGCTAACGAAGCGTTCACTTTAGAGGTGAATCTGAGCTCGTGCATAAGTTTGATCATTCGGCCGATTCGCTGGACAGGTCGCGTAATTATTTAGTGAATCAAGCACTCAAGGAGAGTACCTTGAACATCACTCTTGGCAGTTCGAAAAGGCCGCTCAAGGTATTGCCGCTGCAGTCCACTGTGAATTGATTGCGCATGATGACGTTATGCTTGAAATGGAAGAGGTGATTGCCGGCGAAACGCAAGGAAATGTGTGAAAATAGTTTGGACAGAACCCCCCGGCAGGATTTACGACAAATATTTAAGTCATCGCTGATGACAACCCTAAGGCCGCGAGTAAATTACTTTTAGTAATCAAAGAACGAGCTGTTTTACTCCAAGATAATCGTAATAGGGGCGAGTTGTCCGAGTCGAAGGAGCGAGGGAATTAGGTCATCACGGGAACCCCTTACATCCTGTTGTACCGAGTGAAAGAGAACCAAATTCAAATTTTTGCGGTTTTTCATGGTGAGAGGAAATGGCCTGATAATTTCTAAACAGATATAAAAATTATGGCTCATTAGTGGCTGTTGCCGTTTTACAGGGGAGCCAGATGAAAGCGCAAGCCAAGGCGATGATGCTTTCAAAATTGCGCTTCAATTTATTATATCGCCTGGCGACAGCTCTGAAATGCTTTAGCCGCGCAAACAGATTTTCAACGAGGTGGTGATATTTGTAGAGACGCCCATCCATTTCATCATTCCCGATGGTTGAATTCTGTTTTTTTGGAATGACCGGCACAGCCCCTTGACGACGAATTAGCATCCGTAAAGGTTTACTGTCATAGCCTTTGTCAGCGACCATGTACTCCACCAAGGGAAGTTTAGCGATCAATACCGGAGCCTCTTTGCCGTCATGGATTTCTCCTCCGGTGACCGGGAAATGGATGGGAAGGCCGCCCGCATCAACGACCATATGAATTTTAGTCGTGTTGCCCGCAACCGATTTGCCGACCGCCGTTTCCTGTTGATGGACTGCGCCGCTGCTATGCTGGTGGATTTTCACGATACTGCCATCAGTGAATGCTCATTCCCGATCCGGCTCCACCATCAGTGCCTGAAAGAGCCTCATCAATTTTTCTTGAAGCAACCCGGCATTGAATCGCTTATATACCGCATTCCATTTGCCAAATGGTTGCAGGCAAGTCTCTCCAGGGGCAGCCGGCTCGCAGGCGATAAAAAATGCCTTCAACCGTTTGCCGAAGCGTGGGTTTGTCATAAATCCCCAAACACAGCATGAGGGTTTTAGTTTATTTCAATGTTCATCCGTAAACAGTTGCCGCGGTATAGATTGCTTGTCTTTTGACTGAAAAATTCAATTAATGAGGCAATGCAACTAATTTTCAAGAGTGGCGAAATGGCAACAGTCCCTAGTCATTAAAATAAGAAATTGAAGTTGATGGAGCAATTAACAGACTTAAAAGCAATCTTACACTCCAAACGGGCCAACATTTATTACCTGGAAAAATGCCGGGTGATGCAAAAAGACGGCCGGGTTCTCTACCTGACAGAGTCCAAGGACGAGAATCTTTATTGGAACATCCCCATAGCCAACACTACGGTCATCCTGCTCGGTACCGGTACCTCCATCACCCAGGCTGCGATGCGCATGCTGGCCAGCGCCGGCGTGCTGGTCGGCTTTTGCGGAGGGGGAGGCACACCGTTGTTCTCTGGCTGCGAAATCGAATGGCTAACGCCGCAAAGCGAATACCGGCCCACTGAATACATCCAGGGCTGGCTTAAATTCTGGTTCGACGACGCCCAACGCCTGGCCGTTGCCAAAGCCTTTCAAAAATCCCGCATCGACTACATCCGGCGCGTCTGGGAAAAGGACAAGGAACTCAAAGCAGAAAATATCTTCATCGACGATAGCAGCATTGCCGGTGCCTTGGACAGTTACGTCAATAACCTTGAAACCGCCGAAAAAGTCGGCGATCTGCTGCAACGCGAAGCCCTGCTGACTAAACAGCTCTACCGCTACGCAGCCAAAGCCACCCAACAAAGCGAGTTTACCCGCGACCATCAAGCCACCGATCTTGCCAACGGCTTTTTGAATCACGGCAACTACCTGGCCTACGGCCTGGCCGCCACCACGTTGTGGGTGTTGGGCATCCCGCACGGCTTTGCGGTCATGCACGGCAAAACCCGGCGCGGCGCCTTGGTGTTCGATGTCGCCGATCTGGTCAAAGACGCCATTATCCTGCCTTGGGCCTTCATTAGCTCCAAGGAAAAGACCAGCGAGCAGGAATTTCGTCAGCAATGCCTGCAAAAGTTCACCGAACACAAGGCCTTGGATTTCATGTTCGAGCAAGTCAAACAGCAAGCATTGCGGGAATCCTAGCCATGATGGTGACTTTCGTCAGCCAGTGCCAGAAAAAAGCCCTAAACCGCACCCGCCGCGTACTCGACGCCTTCGCCAATCGCATCGGCGACAACACCTGGCAGACCGTGATTACCGAAGACGGCTTGATCGCCGTCAAAACCCTGCTGCGCAAAACCGCCACCAAAAATACCGCCGTGGCCTGTCATTGGATACGGTCCAGGAGCCGGAGCGAGTTGGTTTGGGTTGTGGGGAATCGGAAGCGGTTTAATGCGGAGGGAGTTGTGCCAGTGAATACGACGCAAAAAAATCTGCTGAATACTCAATGGGAAAACAATTGGACATATTTACCTGCCATCAAAGCCTTGGTAGCCATCGCCGCCTTACTGCATGATTGGGGTAAAGCCACCTTTCTCTTCCAATCCAAACTTAAATCCACCACATCAAAAGGCGATCCGTTACGCCATGAATGGATTTCTTGCCTGTTATTAAATGCCTTGGTTCGACAAGCTGGGAGTGCCGACGAAGCTTGGTTACAGCTTTTGATTTCAGGCAATTTGGACGAGCAGGCATTAAAAAATACGGTCATTCAAAACGCCTCGAAGCCCTTGGTCGATTTACCGCCGCTTGCGCAATTAGTCGGCTGGTTGATCGTATCGCATCATCGCTTGCCGTCTCTTTTCGATAAAAAAGAACGCGATCTACGCGATGGTGAAAGCAAAAAAGATTTGAACGCCTTGATGAAAAGCATCACCCCGACTTGGGGCTATCAAAACAAATACGACGAGGCCGACTACCAAAAACGCGAATCAGCCTGTTTCGAGTTTCCCAAAGGACTGCTCACGCAATCCGCGCCCTGGCTCAAACAACTGAAAAAATGGTCGGCCAGATTGCTGCAAGCTCAGTCGTTGATTCAGCCCTTGCTGGAAAACGGCGCTTATCGGCTTCTGTTGCACCATGCTCGACTGTGCCTAATGCTGGGCGATCATTACTACTCCTCCTGTGAAGCCGATAAGGATTGGAACAGTCCACTTAACTTATACGCCAACACCGATCGGCACGGTTTGAAACAAAAACTGGACGAGCATTTGGTACGGGTCAGTGACCAGGCCTTGAAAATCAGCCAAACCCTGGCGCGTTTCACCAGCGAAATGGAAGCGGCCTACGACATCAAGGCCCTGAAACAAAAAAGCCCTGACGGTTACGAGTGGCAGGACAAGGCCGTGGAGGGCATCAAGCGTTTCAAAACGCAACATGAAGGGTTGCAGGCACAAGGTCATGGCTGGTTCGTGGTGAACATGGCCAGCACCGGCTGCGGCAAGACCATAGCCAACGCCAAAATCATGCGCGTCTTGTCGGATGACGGCGACAGCCTGCGCTACATTCTGGCCTTGGGCTTGCGCACCCTGACACTGCAAACCGGCGACGAATACCGCCACCGCATCGGCTTGAAAAACGACGAACTGGCGGTGTTGATCGGCTCGGCGGCCATTCAGGAACTGCACGGGCAAACCAGGCGAGAGCCAAATCAAGCGCCGACTTTTGAGGAAGTGGGTTCCGAATCGCTGGAACAGTTGTTGGCAGAGGATTTGGATTACAGCAACGCACCAATCGCCGACTTTCTCGACGTGCTGTTTCCCAAACACCAGCCGAAACTGGCCGAAAAACACAAAGCGTTTTTATACAAACCGGTATTGGCCTGCACGATCGATCACATCATCGCCGCCACCGAAACCCTGCGCGGCGGCAAATATATTCTGCCGTGCTTGCGCTTGTTGTCCTCCGATTTGGTGATCGACGAAGTCGATGATTTCGACGGCGCGGATTTGATCGCCATCGGCCGTTTGATTCATCTGTCCGGCATGTTGGGGCGCAAAGTGATGATTTCCTCGGCCACTATCCCACCGGCATTGGCCGAAGGCTTTTTCAATGCCTATCAAGCCGGCTGGCTATTGCATAGCCACTTCAAACAGACGCAGCCGTCGATTGCTTGTGTCTGGGTCGATGAGTTCGGCACGCACGTAGAGCAGGTCGGTCACGGCGATTCCTTAACCCGTTGCCGACAATATCAAAACCTCCATCGGCAGTTTATTGGCAAACGGGTGGCGATTTTGGCAAAGCAAATCGTCAAGCGCAAAGCCTTTATCGTACGTTGCGAGGATTTGTATGCCGAAAACAGCGATGAATCATCCCGGCAACAAGGCTACTTCGACCAAATTCGGCAAGCTGCTTGCGGGCTCCACGAACATCACCACACGGTGGACGAAAAATCCGGCAAGAAAGTGTCGTTCGGCGTGATCCGCATGGCGAACATTTCGCCTTGCGTCGCGCTGACGCAATACTTGCTGCAAGCCGATTGGGATGCAGGTCATGCGCCGCGGGTCATGACGTACCATAGCCGCCAAGTGTTGCTGTTGCGTCATGAACAGGAAAAGCATTTGGACAAGGTGTTGGAACGCAAGGA
Organism: Methylomicrobium sp. Wu6; assembly: GCF_035916875.1. Classification (NCBI taxonomy): domain Bacteria; kingdom Pseudomonadati; phylum Pseudomonadota; class Gammaproteobacteria; order Methylococcales; family Methylococcaceae; genus Methylomicrobium; species Methylomicrobium sp. Wu6. Next base: position 6,450 of record NZ_JAXUHN010000063.1, on the reverse strand, counting down.
AAAGCCGAGGGAAATCCCGAAAGCATTCGATGATTCGATTATTCGTCAGCATCTGGATAACACCGCCGCCGAGCATGTCTTGTTTATTTTGGTGGCTACGCCTGTGGAAGAAGTCGGCCGCGACCATGATTTCGATTGGGCCGTTATCGAACCGTCTTCGTATCGTTCCATCATTCAGTTGGCCGGGCGCGTGCGGCGGCATCGGCGAACCGGCATCGAACACGCCAATATTGCCGTCATGCAATACAACCTGAAAGCCTTGCGCCGAGATGGCAAGCCTGCCTATTGCCGTCCCGGTTACGAGACGGCTAAAACCTTGAAATTGGCAAACCACGACTTGTGCCAACTGGTCGATGAGGCGGCATTGAACCAAGTTGTGAATGCCGTTCCCCGCATCCAACAGCCGGAAACCTTGCGCCCCAAAGAACAATTGGCCGACCTCGAACATCAAGCCATGCACCTCGGCTTGACGCAGTACACAGCCAAAGGCCCGCAGTGTTTGCAGGCCTGGCTTTCGGAATGCTGGTGGCTCACCGCCTTGCCGCAGCAACTGAACCGTTTCCGGGAAAGCGACCCGGATATTACTTTGCACCTGATTTGGCAGCACGGCAAAACCGTGTTTTGCGAAAGAGACGAACGCGGAGACTTTATTCCGCGTCAGGCGATGAACAACATCGTTAAATCGGAAACGATGCCTGAAGCAATGCAAGCCCGATTGTGGCTGGATAGAAATTACCAGACCGTATTGCGGCTACAAGCTGAAGAAGTGCAAACAGAGGACGGTTTGGAACCAGCCATGACGGCAAGCTCCAAACGCTATGGGGAAATTACCCTGCCGAAGCAGGAAAACAATGATCGGAAATGGTTTTATTCGGATCAGTTAGGCCTGTTCCAGACCTAACCGATAGAAAGATGAAGCTGCCTGTGCGGCAGAAAAATAATAAAAACAAACACTATTTTCTAAGCCATCTATGCGATGTCAGTCCGATTTTAAGCTAACCGCCAAATGAGGGCAAATTTCTGGCTTAGTAAATTAATAAATACAAATACTATGGACAAATGTTATTTTTTGATCTTTAATATCCTCTGGCAAACATCATAGGGAGGCCAAAATCCAATGAACCCAAACATCTCGGCCTTTTTCGCAGAGCGAAAGGCGACCTGGTTAAAAACCAGAATGAAGGCTTCGTTGACTGCCGACGAACAATCGGCGCTCAACGATGAAGCGGAAAATAAATTTTCCCGAGCAATCTGGCTGCCGGATGCGGCTAAACGCGCATCGTGGCTTTCAATTGTCAGTCACCCCAGCAAGTTTAGTCACCCCAGCGCCAAAACAACTTCGATCATCGCCAACGGAAGAGCGGCAAATGACGGTTATTTGCGGACTGGCAATGTTGATTATGAACTCGATGTATTCGGCAACGCAGCGGCAATGGATGTCTATAAGTTTCTTATGCTGCCAATGGATGACGGGCAAACCGTGTTGCAGCATCTGGAACGGGACAGCGCCGAAATTAGAGCCTTGTTATCGGTGCCAACGGCAAGTTACGAAAGCTTGAAACAAGGCTTGATCAGCATCAAACAATCGGACTTTGTAAATAAAACCGATCAGTTGGTCAAGCAGGTTTATTTTCCTGTAGACGATTCTTATCACTTGCTTTCGCTACTGACTCCTTCCGGCTTGCTGACTAAACTGAAGACGCATATCGACGCCTTACGCTTTTCCGAAACTACCAAGCAAGCCAAAGAAAGCCGCCGAAAAAACGAACATCACGAACAAGGCTACGATGACGTATTGGATCTCACCATTACCGGCTATGGTGGCACGCAGCCGCAAAACGTCAGCGTTTTAAACAGCCAAAATGCCGGGCGCGCCTATTTGCTACCCAGCACGCCGCCCCCATTGCAAAAGCGGCAAATTCGCCTCCCGACCCGCAATTTTTTTAGAAACACTCTGCGTCTCCGGCAGTTCGAGGACAGTTTCCAAACCATGGATCGGCTCATTCGTAGCGGTGTTAACAACATCCATGTCCGGGAAGGTATTCGCAACACCCTCAAGTATTTGATCGACCAAGTACTGCAACAGGCCTTTCAGATTAGAGCAACCGGCCCCGGCTGGTCCGAAAAAGAGCATTATCGATCCTTGCCTAGCGCACAGCGGATTTGGCTGGACGACGCCCTGTTAGAACAACGGCAAAACCAGGGCGAATGGCTGGACGAAATTACATTGAATTTTGCCAACTGGATACTGAATAGCCATGAATACCTGCACAAGGAAACCCGCGTTAAATTGGGCGACGACGAGTTGCGCGAAGTGCGAAGCATCGTGGAACTAGCGGTCGGCAGCGACAAGGAGTTTTTCAAATGAGACGGTTTTTATTGATCCCTCATCTCAAAATCCACAATGCCAACGCCATGAGTAGCCCCTATACCATTGGCTTTCCGGCGATGACGGCTTGGTTGGGCGCGGTTCATGCGCTGCAACGCCATCTGCGGCAGCAAGGCTTAATCGAGCTAACATTCGCCGGCGTGGCGGTCAGTTGCCACCGGTTCGACTTGCAGACTTACAAAGGGCCGGGCGATTTCGTACATTCCATCGTCGGCTCGGCCAACCCGTTGGATAAAGACGGCAGCCGTCCTGCCTTTGTCGAGGAGGCGCGTTGCCACCTGGAAGTCTCGTTGTTAGTGGAATATAGCGGGTTGGACAGCGACGATCACGAACGCTTTAAGTCCCTGACTGATGCTCAGCTACTACGCATGAAATGTGCCAGCGGCGACGTATTGTCCGTCAAGCCGGTCGAGACGCTGCCGGTCGATGAAGACGACGAGCAGGCGGTGAAAAAACTGCTCAACCGCTTGATGCTGGGCCACGTGCTGATCGAGCGCCGCGACTTGATGGTACAGGCCATGCGGGAAGAAAACAAAGATGCGCTGGACGCATTGCTCGATCACCTAAAAGTCATGCACCGCAGCAATCAAGACGAGAGCGGCAAAGTGACCTGGAGCAGCCGACGCCAAATCCCCGGCTGGTTAGTGCCGATTGCCGTCGGCTTCCAAGGGATTTCAGAACTCGGCGCGGCCAAACACCAACGCGATAGCGATACGCCTCACCGCTTTGCCGAAAGCGTAGTAACGCTGGGCGAATTTGTTATGCCCTACCGCATTAACGACTTGGACAACATGCTCTGGCAATACCATGTTGACCCCAAACAAAACTTATATCTTTGCCAAATCCTATCCTCATCAAACCTTATTGGAGATTGACACATGGCGACTAAAAACGACGCAACCGTATTGGCTTTTGAAAAGAAACTGGTGCCTTCAGATGGTTATCTGTACGGCACAACTTGGGAAAAACGCGGCCAAAAAGATCAAGCGACGCCGTTGAAGCTGATTCCCAAATCCGTGCGCGGCACTATTTCCAATCGCTTGAAACCCGCATTGCAAAGCGATCCCTTAAAGCTCAATGCCGAGGTCGAAAAGCCCAATCTGCAAACTGTCGATGCCTGCGCCTTGGGTGAAAACCAGGACACGCTACGCCTCCATTTCACCCTGAAAATCCTGGGCGGCGTCGAGAAACCCTCCGCCAGCAACGGCCCGACGTTCAACGCGTCCTACCCGAAGGTAGCACAGGCCTATATCGAGCAAGAAGGCTTTAAAGAACTGGCCAAACGTTATGCCGTCAATATCGCCAATGGCCGCTATTTTTGGCGTAACCGTGTCGGGGCGGAAAAAATCGAAGTCATTGTCGATACCGGCGAAGGAAAACCGCTTACCTTCAATGGCAAAGATTTTAAGTTGAGCCATTTCGATTCCAATAACGCCGATCTGCAAACTCTGGCCGGTAAAATCGCCGAAGCGCTTTGCGGCCGGTTGCCCTATTTACTGATTAGTGTCGAAGCTTACGCCTTGGTCGGTAAAGCCCAAGAAGTCTATCCCAGCGAAGAATTGGTGTTGGATAAAGGCAAGGGCGACAAAAGCAAAATTTTGTATCACGTAAACGACGTTGCCGCCATGCATTCGCAAAAAATCGGCAATGCTCTGCGTACTATCGACACCTGGTATCCCGATTTTGACGAAGCACAAATTGGCCCAATTGCCATAGAACCTTACGGTGCAGTGACAAATTTAGGCAAAGCCTTCCGTACTCCAAAAGAAAAAGCCGATTTTTACACGTTATTTGATCGATTTGCCTTGGGTGAAAAACTGGCTGACAAAAACCAGGAACACTACGTCATGGCGGTGTTAGTCCGCGGCGGCGTATTCGGGCAAAGCGGCAAGGATTAGGCTATGCGCTTTTATCGTGAAATTACGTTACTGCCAAACCCCGAGGTCAATCTCAACTTCCTCTGGTCCAAAGTCTTCCAACAAATCCATCTAGGACTCGTGGAAATGCAGGATGACCGGAAACAGGTGCCGATTGGGGTTGGCTTTCCCGAATATGTGATAGGTGAAAAAAATAGTGCGCTGGGCGGTAAGTGTCGGCTGTTTGCTCAAGACGAAGCCACGCTGGATCGGTTTGACGCCGCAAAGTGGCTGGATCGGCTGAGCGATTACGTGCATTGCACCCGTATTCGCCCGGTGCCGGAGAAGTTTGCGGGTTACGCAGTTTACCAACGCCAGCAACCCAAAACCAACAAAGAGCGATTGGCTCGCCGTTATGCGGTGCGGCATAAGGTCAGCTACGATGAGGCTTTGCGACACTATGGCGACATGGCTCCGATTCGCATTCCCACGCCATATATTCGTCTGAAAAGCTTGAGCAGCGAGCAAACTTTTTGTTTATGGATTAAAAAAACCTTGGTCTCGGAATCCTCGGGAGCCTGTTTCAGCAGTTACGGCCTAAGCGCCACGGCCACTGTCCCGGAATTTTGACCCAATTTTTTTCGCTCTTTAAAAATGTGATAAAAGTCAGCCAGTTGCGTGATGCGGGTTTCGAGATGGGTAAATCGGGTTAAATCCTCTTGAAACCGCTACGCAGCTGGCTTCAAAGTTCTTTATAATCAGTTCGCTGCCGCGCAGGCAGCTTAGAAAACCGTCATCGGCAATGCGCTCACGACACCACCGTTCGCTGCCGCGCAGGCAGCTTAGAAAAGGCGGAACTGATGCACAGCCTGCGCCACCGTCGTTCGCTGCCGCGCAGGCAGCTTAGAAAACGCCGCCGCTCTCTTGATGATGCTCGTCTTTCGTTCGCTGCCGCGCAGGCAGCTTAGAAATGGTCGCTATTGGCCGCGATGGCCTTGATGATGTTCGCTGCCGCGCAGGCAGCTTAGAAATTAGCGGCGGCATCCATCGGCGATTTTGCTTTGTTCGCTGCCGCGCAGGCAGCTTAGAAATGCCAAGTCGCGCACGATCTGGCTTATCCCCAGTTCGCTGCCGCGCAGGCAGCTTAGAAAAATCGGCAGTGGGACGATGCCACCGCCGGTAAGTTCGCTGCCGCGCAGGCAGCTTAGAAATCAGCACCGCGGTGCGCTGGGCTAGCGTAATGGTTCGCTGCCGCGCAGGCAGCTTAGAAAGTAAACGCGCCGCCGATCGCCGATTTCAGATCGTTCGCTGCCGCGCAGGCAGCTTAGAAATACCGGGCTTGCGACAGTTTGTGTGACCGTGAGTTCGCTGCCGCGCAGGCAGCTTAGAAATGGTGGGTCTGACTGCCCATCTGGTATTCATGGTTCGCTGCCGCGCAGGCAGCTTAGAAATCGCCCGCGCCGCCGAGTTTCAGCACCGCCTTGTTCGCTGCCGCGCAGGCAGCTTAGAAAAGGTCCAGCAGTTCCGCGGTTTGTGCTTTTTCGTTCGCTGCCGCGCAGGCAGCTTAGAAATTGGAATCCGGGTGGTTTCTTGCGCTTATATAGTTCGCTGCCGCGCAGGCAGCTTAGAAAATTCGGCAGAGCTTGAAGTGCAGCCAGCGGGAGTTCGCTGCCGCGCAGGCAGCTTAGAAATCTTGTCCAGGATTGCCCGAAGGACAAATATAGTTCGCTGCCGCGCAGGCAGCTTAGAAACTTTTTTCATGGGGGTAACGTGGACACTTTTTAGTTCGCTGCCGCGCAGGCAGCTTAGAAATGAATCCATAAAGCATCACTCCCGACTCTAAAGTTCGCTGCCGCGCAGGCAGCTTAGAAACCAGGAGTAGAACTAGAAATTGAACCGTTATCGTTCGCTGCCGCGCAGGCAGCTTAGAAAATATGCAAAGCAACGGCCCTGGCTCTTTTGATGTTCGCTGCCGCGCAGGCAGCTTAGAAAAAATAGATATACGAACCTCGCCTTTCTTGTATGTTCGCTGCCGCGCAGGCAGCTTAGAAATAGTGAAGTTTTGATAGCAGCCGCGATGGCAAGTTCGCTGCCGCGCAGGCAGCTTAGAAAATGAAAAAATTTGTTAATGAAGCTTATGGTTCGTTCGCTGCCGCGCAGGCAGCTTAGAAAGCTGTACCGTCAACAAACGAGGATGGCGAATCG